>NZ_JAVDUA010000035.1:0-72186 GCF_031456105.1 Pseudomonas sp. BE134
ACTCTTATCGTTGCTGTTAGTCATAAACATAACCGTTTGCCTATCCCTTATCGTAAGGGGGAAACGGTGTCCTGTCTTTCATGGGGCTCGTTCATTGACGCTCATAGCACTCTCAAAGAATTGGTTTACTAAATCTCCATTCGGCTCGAGTCCTACGAATCTTTAACAGGCTCCAAAAATTTTATTGAGCACGTCAGCCAGATGCATGAATCGAAATTGACCAGGCTCTGCACCTCCCAGCCGGTGGAAGGTCGACCTAAATCGAGAGTTAGCGCCTCCACACCCAATTACACACCCAATTACACCCATTTAATCTCTCTGTGGCGTTCTGCTTACGCGCTCATGACACTCTCTGAATCTTGAGGTCGAGTAAGCGGCTAGCCGTGCAGGCTGAAATATTGCAATCAGAAACGGTGTTATTGGCCGTATAAAATAGGATGCTCGCTAAAGTGTAAGCTTGCTTATCGCGTCTGAAGAGACAACACCATGCAGAGTGAGGAGGAAATTCAATTGGAGCTGGCTCTGGCCGAGGCACTGAGGCGGAAGCAGTTCGAGCAATGGCTGACAGCGAACCGCGAGGCCGTTAAAGCCTACAACGAATTCGTGGAGGCCCACGGCATCTTCAGCGACTTTGTACGAAGCTTTTGAAGCTTCAGCAAGTGTTGGGATTCCCCAAAAACGACTTTGAAAATGGACTGTCAGTCGTCTCCCCAAGGATCGAACTTGTCCCCGTACTTGGCATGCAAGGCGCGATTTCGTTTGATCTGCCAGATCCACGGATCGTAGTCATCGGGCAATGTGGCGAGCTTGGCGCTAATGACCATTTGCACTGTTTCATCGCGCAACAAGCGGCGAGTCAAATCGCGGCATTCCCCGAGCGTAGTAGCGCCATGTATGACATGATTTTCCTTCACGTAGAGGTCAGTCATACCCACACGCATGTGACCGTATTCCCTCACTTCATCAGGGTAAATGTCCTCCAAGCTGAGATGTCCCATATCGTGCTCCTGGGTGAAAAAACCGCTCGCAAATGAGTACTCAAGTGTTGTCCCAGGACACTTTGGATAGGCGTGCACCATCGATGAAATCGCCCCTGCGCGCCAGCGCCTTCAAAATCCAGGTGGTCACAGGTGATTTAGTGTGGGCATGACAATCGCCACGCTGGTGCGTTGCTGAATTTACACCTCAGTAACGCTCACCTGTCTGAAGAAACTCACGAAAACTTTTCCGTCCGACACCTCGCAGGAAACTTCCGAGGACGTAGTTGCCACTTCGAGTTTCAAGAAGCCAGAAACGTCCCTCTTTCCATGCTTTCTGAATTTTCCCTGTCCGCAGTAGACCGCCATCTGCTGGGCGAAAAGCGTCCCCTTGCTCAACATGATCGAAGGACACGCCATGGCATGCGTCATTTGCGATGAAGGCATCGCTGATGAATGCAGTGACCGGTACCGAATATTTTCGGATGCTCGCTCGCCCAAGGCGGCACAACTGAAAGTCGGTCAACTCTTTGCTATGAAATTCGAGCTCGATGATTTCAGACATCTCAAAAAGGCTCCAAAACGAATCCAAATGAATTGCTGGCGCGTTTCACGCGTCAGGCCGACATTGAAAAAGCTGCCCCCACCGTGGCCTCTTTTCTCTGACCCGAACCCCAAAGCAGGTAGACCGTATTTTTGGTTTCAAACATGCAGCCGTAAATGAAAGAAACTCCGAAATTGCTTCGCACCCACATCTTGGGTTGAAAACGCCCCCTGCTGTCCATGACTATCTCGTGAGCGAATAGCGTCATGGGAAGCAGACCGAGGTTCGTAAGCTTTTCCATTTCCTCAGGTGTCACAGTGAGGTCAATCAAGATCCACTGCCGCACAACACAAAACGCCTTGCCAGGAAAAATTTTCGCTGCCAGGGAAATCAAGTCCTCCTGAGAGCCCTGCCAGCCGGCCGATCCCTCCCCAACTCCGTAGAGGAGCTGGGAGATTTCTTCTAACGTCACCATCTGCGATCCTCAAAATTATGGAGTGGTGGAAAATCGCCAGATTCAAACCTCGATAATTAAATGGGGATCGAAGCCGGTGCGCTGCCCTGGATAGCCGCGTGGATTTGAAACCACGCGGCATCCATTTTTGGTGAAGCTTGCAGCCACATGAGTGTGGCCATACACCCAAAGATGTGCCTTCTCCAACAGATCCGACCAGTCGTTCGCATAGGACGCCGCCAAGTGGCCCTCAACGTCTTCAGAAAGATAGTCCGGTGTTGGCGCATGATGGGTGATCACCACTGTTTTACCGTCAAAGGGCTTTTCCAATTCTTGAGTTAGCCAGCTATAAGCCATCCTCGATCTGGCAATCAGATCAGCAGGACGCAAGCGGCGATAATTCATGTCAGCTCTGATCACGCGGAAATCCGTCATCCACTCCCGCGCGGTGCGGGTCGCTGCTTCGACATCTTCAGTCGAGGTGTAATCCGTCCACCCTGTAGTAACCAGAAAACGTGTCTGATCCAAAATCAGAGCCTCATTTTCCAGCACATGCACATGCGGTAATGCCGCCTCCTGCATCTTGCGCAACGTGTGATCGATATGGCCACCGTAGTACTCGTGATTTCCGCAGACGTAGATCACCGGACACTGGAACGTTTCGTTCGCCCATTTCATTCCCCTCGACTTCAAATCGATGTCACCCGCGAGGATGACCACGTCCGCATCGCTTGGGGCGGGATCGAAACGAGAGAACTCATTGTGCAGATCCGAAAAGATTTGGAGTTTCATAGAGGTCGCCGTTTTGTTCAGTGCTCCGCGCATTCCTGAGCTGGTGAATGAGCAGTCTTCGTATCCTCATAGATCATGCGAGTGTTGATGACTGAACGAGCGTCGAGAATATCTGCAGCACGGCTGTAAACAGCTCCGCTTGCAACTTTGTGAAGCAACAAGACGCGCTTACCGTTTTGGTCGTATCCGACGAACAGGCTAATTAGCTTTTCCATACGTACTGAATTGCTTCCGTTCAGTCGAGGTGAGGTCACGACCTGAACCTCCTCCACTGAGAATGTTGAATCTTGCGCCGCGAGCACATCGGACAGCATGGACACGTTCGCGGGCATCACCTTCTTGGTGCGGTGCTTGCTCCCTTCATAGAAGCGGACGGTCACGTAATAAAAAGGATCCACAGATTCAAACTGCACCATTCTCCAAGCAATACGGTCAGGGCCAAGAGAGTCTGGCTCACTGTCTATGTAAGACTCATGAGTAATAAACATTTCGCGATTTCCTTCCTATCCCGCGCAGTGAGTAATCTCGTGTTGACTCACTGACAACCTTTCCAAGATTTGGCTTTCTGCCGATCCAAATCGAGGCCACCTCAATGCTGGAGGGATCCTCGTTTTGTGGTGGGCTTGCTACAAACCCCAATCAAAAAGCGCCTGACAATACATGTGATATGTTCGGTGCTCAGGTGGCTGAGGCAGCCTGCTATCTACCTAAAAGACTCCAAACCTATGACTGTGCGGCACTGCTTTGAGGAGGTGTCACCCTGTTTTTCCGATACTACCACCAAACATGGTTTATCGGAACACCAGCGTTATGGCTCTATCCTCGCTTTTAGGGCAGATCATGTCGCTCAAAAATGAGATTGCCGGAGCGATCAGGGCAATCAGGAAAATCCGAGGCCTTGACTACGGTGACTTGGCTGATGTCAGTGCAAAAGCAAACATCGGAAAGCTGGAGCAAGGAAAGAGCAACATCACGCTTGCGAAATTGACCGAACTCGCAGAAGCACTTCAGTTCGATCCTGTTGCTCTGATGGCCCTCTGTGTCGCCATCCAGAATGATGAACCCACTGACATCACCCTAAAGCGAGCACGTGCTGAACTTGACTCATTCAGAGCTGAGGGAGGTGAGGAGCTTTTCAGAAGTCAGTTTGTGGGCAAAGAACTGAAGAAGAGGTCTCCGGGGAAACCTGGGAATACCAAGAATGCTGATGCTGTCAGAGAGCTTAGGGCTTCAGGATTGAGTCAGGCAGAAGTAGCGCAGCGACTTGGGCTGGCAAGATCGACGGTGTTTCGCTACTGGCAGCAAACTACGTAACGCATTTGCAGGAGAAAGGGGGTGGTATCTGAAAGCCCCATATATTGGAAGTCATGCAATGGTCAGTGCATGTGCTAGCGTGCTGCTTTGTTGGAAATGTTCGAGATGATTTTAACCAACGCAACAACCGCCATGCCGACCAAAGCGCCAATTACACAGTGAAATCCCAGGGTCACAGCTAGCTCCCAATTTCTCGCACCCTCTACGACTCCATCTACAAAGTGCGTGAGAGGCTCGATGCCGTCCGTAACGAAAGTACCTCCTACCAAAAACATCGCAATGGTGCCGATCCAGGACAGAGATTTCATCAATATAGGCGCAGCAGAGAGAAGTATTCCCCCCAGCGTTCTGACGAATGTCCCCCATGTTCCTTGCGCGCGCGTTTTTTCAAGAACAAGGCCTGCGTCATCCATCCGGACAATACCCGCGACCAAACCATATACACCGATAGTCATCACGATAGCGATGATCACCAATGTCAGGATCTGCTGCAGCAGAGATGCCTCAGCGACGATGTTCAGGGTTATGACAATGATTTCAGCGCTGAGAATAAAATCAGTACGAATCGCTCCACTGACCTTTCGTTTTTCAAACGCAGCCATCTCTTCTGGGCTTTTGGGCTTCTTAGGCTTTTGCGTATCGATCCCATTGCTACGATTACGAGTCAGCTTTTCCTTTATCGCCTCGAATCCTTCGTAGCAAAGGTATGCGCCACCGGCCATAAGCAACCAGTGAACAGCTCCTGGCAGCACAGCATTCAGAATCAGAGCACAAGGGACAAGTATGGCTTTGTTTCTCATTGACCCTTTGAAAACAGCCCATACAACGGGAAGCTCACGATCAGCTTTCATCCCAATAACCTGTTCAGCATTCACAGCTAGGTCATCGCTGAGGACGCTCGCTGATTTTTTCGCAGCGACCTTACTCATGAGGGAGATGTCATCGAGCAGCGTGGCGATGTCGTCAAGAAGTGCGAACAGGCTACTTCCAGCCATTTGAAATCCTTGAGTTGAGCGGACGATCAACAAGCAGATAGATCGAATTCGGGATCACCCAACCGACCAAACAGAGCTGATCGGGTTCATTCCGATCACGAGCTGACTTGAACTTCTATAGCGCCCGGTAGTTTCACAGCGTTTCGTACTAGACCTCCCGTGGCGAATGCCGTTCGATCAAGACTTCGCACGGATGGGAATTACATCGCTTTCCGGATCACAGCTTACAAGGTAGGCGGTGAGCCCCATTGACGCCTCCAAGGTTCGAAAAAGCCGTTACCGCTTGAGAAGTCGCCTCGCGGTTAATGCGGGTGGCATTCAGAAATGCGCAGTATTAGCGAGTGACGTCCGAGGGTTTTGACACTGCCTTTTGACACCTTCTCTCGCCAGAACGAAAAACGACGTTTCACCAGTTTTCGGCAACACCTTCAAGAGCAACCAGCGATTCAAACCCAGGATTCATTGGGGTATCTAGAGATATGGGCGCCAAGCATTCATTCTGCCCACATCAGATGAGCTTTCTTTTTTGATACCAGAATGGGGACTGTCTACAAAATCACCGCCGAGTAAATCGTGTCGCGCACAAGGGTAGACGAGGCTTCGTTGCTCATCATGATCGCCAGGATCACCACTTCCACCAGCACCGCCGCCAACGTCAGGATCATCGTGCCGTAAGGATCGCCGACTTTTTCCGCCAGCAACTCGGCGTGATGGGCGACGCGCATGGAGGCGGCGACGATGAACGCAATCAACACCAGGCCGACAGCCAGCGCGACCGGTTGGCCGCTGTGGAGCATCCAGTGCTCCAGCGGGTACGCGACGACGGCGGCGAGCACGGCCAACAGCAGAAATGTTTCTTGCTTGAGGAGTGAGAGCATTGCGGGCCTTTTTGCGCAGTGGAGCGAAATCAGTGCGATGAGCTACAGACTGCGGTGCGGCGCTAACGTTTCGTTACACCTTAGCGCACCAGTGGATGGCAGCAGTGCGACGCCATGCACTTTTATTGGCCGCACTGGCCTCACCGCGAGCAGGCTCGCTCCCACATTGGAATGCGGTCCCCTGTGGGAGCGAGCCTGCTCGCGATGGCCGTGACACGGTCCCAAGCTGTTTGTTGTCTTGTTGGTCAGCAATTTGCATTGGCCTTTCCAACCTCAAAACAAAATGGAGTTGGAATTCATGCATACACGTCCGTTGAAGAAGCTGCTGATTGCCGTCGCCGCAGCCATCGGCCTGAGCGCCAGTCTGACCGCCAGCGCCGCCGACCCGCTGAAAGTCGGCTTCGTCTACATCGGTCCGATCGGTGACCACGGCTGGACGTATCAGCATGAACAGGGGCGCAAGGCGTTGGCCGAAAAATTCGGCGACCAGATCATCACCAACTATGTGGAGAACGTCGCCGAAGGCGCCGACGCCGAGCGGGTGATCCGCAACATGGCCAAGGACAACTACGACCTGATCTTCACCACCTCCTTCGGCTACATGAACCCGACCCTGAAAGTGGCGAAGCAATTTCCCAAGGTGACCTTCGAACACGCCACCGGCTACAAGCAGGACAAAAACCTCGGCACCTATCTGGCGCGCACCTATGAGGGTCGCTACGTCGGCGGCTTCCTCGCGGCGAAGATGACCAAGACCAAAAAGATCGGCTACGTCGCCTCCTTCCCGATCCCGGAAGTGATCCGCGACATCAACGCCATTCAACTGGCCCTGAACAAGTACAACCCCGGCACCGAGATCAAGGTGGTGTGGGTCAACTCCTGGTTCGATCCGGGCAAGGAAGCTGACGCCGCCAACGCGCTGATCGACCAGGGCGTGGACGTGGTGTTCCAGCACACCGACAGCCCGGCGCCGATCCAGGCGGCTGAACGTCGCGGCGTGTTTGCCGTCGGCTACGCGTCGGACATGGCGCACTTCGGGCCGAAAGCGGTATTGACTTCTATCGTCAACGACTGGGGCCCGCACTACATTCAAGCGACCCAAAGCGAACTTGATCACTCCTGGAAGTCACAGGATTACTGGGGCGGTTTGAAAGAAGGCACGGTTGAACTGCCGATCAGTGATCTGGTGCCAGCGCCGGTGAAAGCCGAAGCCGAGCAGATCATTGCGGACATCAAGAGCGGCGCGTTCCACCCCTTCACCGGACCGATCAAGGATCAGGCGGGGGTCGAGAAATTTGCGACAGGCGCGATGGCAAGCAATGCAGACCTGGCGTCGATGAACTACTACGTTGAAGGCATGAAAGCCGATATTCCGAAGTAACCTACCTTCCATGATCGTTCCCATGCTCTGCGTGGGAATGCAGCCCGGGACGCTCCGCGTCCCAAGAGCGGATGCAGAGCGTCCATTGAGGCATTCCCACGCAGAGCGTGGGAACGATCAATATAGAGTCTACGAAATGAACCAACTCCCGATCATCGACATCGCCCCGCTCTACAGCGATGACCAAACCGCCTGGCATTCCATCGCCCGCCAAATCGATCACGCCTGCCGCGAATGGGGCTTTTTCTACATCAAGGGTCACCCGGTTTCCGCAGCACGCATCGCCGCCCTGCTCGACCACGCCCAACGCTTTTTCGCCCAACCCACCGCCGAAAAGCTCAGGATCGACATCACCCAAACCCGCCACCATCGTGGCTACGGCGCCATCGCCACCGAACAACTCGACCCGAGCAAACCCAGCGATCTGAAGGAAACCTTCGACATGGGCCTGCACCTGCCGGCCGATCATCCCGACGTGCTGATGGAAAAACCCTTGCGCGGCCCGAACCGTCATCCGTCGCTACCCGGCTGGGAGGCGCTGATGGAACAGCACTACGCCGACATGCAGGCGCTCGCCCAAACGCTGTTGCGGGCAATGACGCTGGCACTGGGCATCGAGCGGGATTTTTTCGACAGCCGTTTCAACGAACCGGTCAGCGTCCTGCGGATGATCCATTACCCGCCGCGCCACACCGCCAGTTCCGCTGAGCAACAAGGCGCCGGCGCCCATACCGATTACGGCTGCATCACCCTGCTGTATCAAGACGCCGCCGGCGGCCTGCAAGTACGAAACGTCAAAGGCGAATGGATCGACGCGCCACCGATTGAAGGCACCTTCGTGGTCAACCTCGGCGACATGATGGCGCGCTGGAGCAACGACCGGTACCTGTCGACACCGCACCGGGTGATCAGCCCCCTGGGCGTCGACCGTTATTCGATGCCGTTCTTTGCCGAGCCGCACCCCGACACACGCATCGAATGCTTGCCCGGTTGTCAGGATCAAATGCACCCGGCGAAATACCCGTCCACCACCTGCGCCGAATTTTTGCTTTCGCGCTTCGCCGATACCTACGCCTATCGACGGGAACAGGAAGGGGTGTGATCAACCATCTGTCAGTTATTGCAAAATGTTTCCACAGGAATCTGCAGAATGCTCCCCATTTGCACCTGATGAGAAAAGACTATGTACGACTGGCTGAACGCCCTGCCCAAGGCAGAATTGCATTTGCACCTCGAAGGCTCGCTGGAGCCTGAGTTGCTGTTCGCCCTGGCTGAACGCAACCAGATCGCCCTGCCGTGGAGCGACGTCGAAACCCTGCGCAAAGCGTACGCCTTCAACAACCTGCAAGAGTTTCTCGACCTGTATTACCAGGGCGCCGACGTGCTGCGCACTTCGCAGGACTTCTACGACCTGACCTGGGCGTACCTGTTGCGTTGCAAGGCGCAGAACGTCATTCACACTGAACCGTTCTTCGACCCGCAAACCCACACTGACCGTGGCATACCGTTCGAAGTGGTGCTCAATGGCATCGCTGCCGCCTTGAAGGACGGCGAGCAACAACTGGGCATTACCAGCGGTTTGATCCTGAGCTTCCTGCGCCACTTGAGCGAAGAAGAAGCACAGAAAACCCTCGATCAGGCGCTACCGTTCCGCGATGCGTTTGTAGCCGTGGGCCTGGACAGTTCGGAAATGGGACACCCGCCAAGCAAGTTCCAGCGCGTGTTTGACCGTGCACGTCACGAAGGCTTCCTGACCGTTGCCCACGCTGGCGAAGAAGGCCCGCCGGAATACATCTGGGAAGCCCTCGACCTGCTGAAAATCCAGCGCATCGACCATGGCGTGCGCGCCATCGAAGACGAGCGTTTGATGCAGCGGATCATCGACGAGCAGATCCCGCTGACCGTGTGCCCGTTGTCGAACACCAAACTCTGCGTGTTCGATCACATGTCCCAACACAACATCCTCGACATGCTTGAGCGTGGCGTGAAAGTGACCGTGAACTCCGATGACCCGGCGTACTTCGGCGGGTATGTGACCGAGAACTTCCATGCGCTGTACACCGACCTGGGCATGACCCAGGATCAGGCCAAGCGCCTGGCGCAAAACAGCCTGGATGCGCGATTGATCAAACCATAAGCCACACCGCATACACCCTGTGGGAGCAGCCTGGCTCCCACAGCGGCTGGATGATGCTTCATCCCTAAAGCGCCATCTCCAACTCGGTTTCCTTCGCGAAGCGATGGATCTCACGCTGTCCCGCGGCGGTGACCTGCAAGGCGCGGGATTCATTGGGCAGGCTCAGCCAGCCCGATTGCATGAACAGCTGCAACAGGGCCGCGCCCAGTGAACCGCCCATGTGGGGGCGTCTTTCGCTCCAGTCGGGACATGCGCAGGCCACTCGGCTGTTGCGATGCGCCAGCGCCTGGATGAACACGCCACGTGTCGCCAATTGGGTGGAACCTTTGTGGGTAATCATGACCCGCTTTTCGATCTGTTCGATCCAGCCTGCATCCAGCAATCGCTGGTAAAGGTCGGCGGCCAGAGTACCGCCCAAATGGTCGTCGCACAGCCTGGCTCGCAGCAGTGACGAAGGCGCGGTCTGAGGTTTGGCGATAGGGTTGGGGCGCTTGAAAACATCCGGGACCTCTCTTGGTGTACTGGCCAGGGTCGCACTGGCCAATGCCTCGATGGCCGCACCGACTTCGGGGGCTGCCAGGCGGAAAAATCGCTTTCGCCCACGGATTTCAACTCTCAACAGACCGCCTGCGGACAATCGTCCCAGGTGTGCGCTGGCCGAAGAGGGTGACAGGCCGGCCAACAATGCCAGCTCTTCGGTTTGCCGCGCCGTGCCGTCCATCAAGGCCCACATCATTGCGCTGCGCTTTGGGTCAGCCAGCAACGTGGCGATCTGGCTGATGCAAGGTGCATGTTCCATGTATTCACTCCCTGTTGAATCGTTTCGTCTGCTGCTCAGAGACATCTTGACCAGTAATGTGTCGTCGGCCAAGCCGCGGAAACCGCCATAAGCCGGGCAAGGCACTCCACGCCCCGATGCCAAGGCTTCGCAGTCAGGGCGAAGGTCGGTGATTGAGCGGGGGCCATGCCGACTGTAACGCGGACTCGCCATCGCGAGATTGACGGTGCGTACATGAGGCGGGCGCTAGTATAAGCGGGTTGACCGCCGGATCCTGCCCCTGGGAAACCGTGGGTGCTGATAGTTGCTGACAGAAATTTCGCTATTTACCTGCGACTAATGATCGATGCCCGATATCGTCGGAAATTGGCTGCTTAAATGAGCACATCGGCTGGCAAGCATTTCCCGTAACAGGTTCACAGGCTTACTCAATTGTGCGCGATGGGCGCACAGCAAATTCAGAGGTGCGCGCTCACAGAGCAGCTCTGGCATCAGCACTTTCAGCCGCCCGGCGAGCACATCGGCGGCGACATCGAGCCAGGATTTGTAAGCGATCCCTGCGCCTGCAACCGCCCACAACCGCACCACATCGGCATCGTCACTGAAACGGTCACCGCTGACGGTCAGGCCGATTTCACGTTTGCCGTCATGAAAACTCCAGTGATCGTGGACCCGGCCGCCGAGCATGAACAATAAGCAATTGTGCTGAGCCAGTTGCTCCAGCTGCCGGGGCTCCCCGTGTCTGGCGAGATAGCCCGGCGCGGCGCACAGGACCCGGCGGTTCTGCGGGGCGATGGGCAGCGCCACCAGGCTTGAGTCCTCCGGTTCGCCATAGCGCAGGGCGATGTCGACCGGTTGGCGGAACAGGTCGGCGATACGGTCGCCCAGCAATAGCCGCACGGTCAGTTTCGGATGCTCACGCTGAAACTCGTCCAGCCACGGCAACAACAGGTTGCGGCCAAAGTCCGACGGCGCGGACAGCTGCAAAATCCCGCTGACTTGATCCTGACCACTGGCCAGCAATCGACGCCCCTCATCTAGATTACTCAGGGCCGCCCGGGCATATTCCAGAAAGCCCTCGCCTTCGGCCGTCAGGCGCAGGCTTCGGGTGGAGCGGGCGAGCAAACGTGCGCCAAGTTGCTGTTCGATGCGCTTCAACGCCGCACTGGCCACTGCCGCCGACATGTCCATCACCCGCGCCGCCGCCGACAGGCTCCCCAGATCCGCAGCCCGGACAAACAGCTGCAAGTCATCAAAACGCAGCATCTCCAGCCTCGATTATCAAAAAAATATTGAAAGAGACTGCTCTTTTAGCGGGTTTTATCTTGCTGCGAAATAGCCAATCATCTGCCCCATCGAATTCCTCACACTCCCGGAGTCGTCCATGTCCCAGCCATTTACCGCCATTGCCACGCTCATCGCCAAAGCCGGCCAACAAGACACTCTTGAACAGCACCTGCGCGCGCTGGTGGAACCGACCCGCGCCGAGGCCGGTTGTGGTCAATACGATCTGCACCAGGACCTCGCCAACCCGCAGGCCTTTTACATGATCGAGCAGTGGAGCAGCGACGAAGCCCTGCAAGCGCATGACGCCAGCGCCCACATCCAGAATTTCCGCGCCAAGGCCGGCGATTTTCTCGAACACTTCGACCTCAAGCGCCTGCGTACCGTGGCCTGATTCCTTTCTTTATTTCGCTCAGGAATTCCCTAGATGAAAGCTATTGCTTACTACAACTCGTTGCCGATCAGCGACGAAAAATCACTGCAAGACATCGAGCTGCCAGAACCGGTTGCCGGTTCCCGCGACCTGTTGGTGGACGTCAAAGCCATCTCGGTCAACCCGGTGGACACCAAGGTCCGCCAGAACGTCCAGCCTGAAGAAGGCGCGGCCAAGGTGCTGGGTTGGGACGTGGCCGGTGTGGTCAAGGCCGTCGGCAGCGAAGTGACCTTGTTCAAAGTCGGCGACAAGGTCTTCTACGCGGGCTCCATCGCCCGCGCAGGGGGTAACAGCGAACGCCATGTGGTGGATGAGCGGATCGTTGGCCACATGCCCAAAACCCTCGGTTTCGCCGATGCCGCCGCGCTGCCGCTGACCGCGATTACTGCCTGGGAACTGCTCTTCGAACGTCTGCAAGTGCACGAAGGCAACACCGATGAAGGCCAACGCCTGCTGATCGTCGGCGCGGCCGGTGGGGTGGGTTCGATCCTTACGCAACTGGCCAGTCAGCTCACCGGGCTCAATGTCATCGGCACCGCCTCCCGTCCACAAACCCAGAGCTGGGTACGTGAACTGGGCGCCGACCTGGTGATCGATCACAGCCAACCGCTGAGCGAGGAGCTCAAGCGTGCCGGTGTGGATTACGTGACCCATGTCGCCAGCCTGACCGAAACCGATCATCACCTGGACCAATTGGTCGAGGCGCTGGCGCCGCAAGGCAAGCTGGCGTTGATCGATGATCCCAAGTCGCTGGACGTGACCAAGCTCAAACGCAAGAGCCTGTCGCTGCACTGGGAGTTCATGTACACCCGCTCGCTATTCGAAACTGCGGACATGATTGAGCAACACCGTTTGCTCAACCGTATCGCCGGGCTGATCGACGCCGGCACACTGAAAACCACGGTCGGCGAGCACTTCGGCACCATCAACGCGGCCAACCTGCGCCGTGCACATGCGTTGCTGGAGAGTGGCAAGGCCAAGGGAAAAATTGTGCTGGAAGGGTTCTGAAACAAGTTGAAACAGTGTCGTTCAGGAATGGACGACACCGTCAGTCTGACAGTTGACCGCTGTCACAATAGCGATCGTATTCGGGTCTACAATCGAATCCTCTGCGGCATATTCTTTACGTAGCATCTTTTACGAGAGGAGAGATCAGCAATGAAGATCCTGATAAAAGAAGTGGCTAAATCACAATGGCAGGTCCGTCTGGACCAGCTTGCCGTGACATTCCGCAGCGAAGCCGAAGCACTGGCCTTTACCCGAACCCTCGAAGCACGCCTGTACGCCCCCCATCAAATTCCCGGTCACCAGCAGCGCGCTGCTGGCTGAATCCGCCCTCAGACCTGGGCTTGCGCCAACGCCCGGGCAGTTTGCAAACGCCGGGTGAGCATCGCCATGCTCACCACCAACACTGCGCACAAGCTGATGACCATCGCCATCGGCATGGCGCTGCCATCGTGCAAAACACCGACCAGCGCAGCGGCTCCGGCCGCGACGGTGAATTGCAGGCAGCCGAGCATCGCCGATGCACTGCCGGCGCGGGCGCCCTGCCCGTTCATGGCACACGCCGACGCGTTGGGGAGGATACAGCCGAGGCTGGAAATACATATAAACAGCGGAATCAGCAATGGCCACAAATGCTCGGGTCGCAGCGCACTGACGGCAAGAAGCGTCAGACCGGCAATCAGGTAGACCCACACGGCACGTGCCAGCAAAAATGCCGGGCCACGCTTGGCCAGCAATCGTGCGTTGACTTGCGCCACCAGAATGAACCCCGCCGCGTTGGTGCCGAACAGCCAGCCGAAATGCTCGGCCGGTACACCGTAGAGTTTGATGAACACGAACGGTGAACCGGCGATGTAGGAAAACATCCCGGCGATGGCGATACCACCGGTCAGGGCGTGGCCGAGAAATACCCGATCTGACAACAGGCGACCGTACTGCCTGAAAGCCCCCGACAACGGCTGACGCGGCACATGCGCGGGCAGGCTCTCCGGCAACCCGAGGGCCACGGCCAATCCCGCCAAAGCGCTGAAACCGGTCAACACCAGAAAGATCGACTGCCAACCCGTGGTGTTGACCAACACGCCACCGAGCATCGGCGCGAGAATCGGCGCCAGCCCCATGACCAGCATCAGTTGCGAATAAACTTTCGCCGAACCCACGGCATCACATTTGTCGCTGACCACCGCACGGGAAATCACCATCCCGGCACAACCGCCTAACGCCTGGACAAAACGCGCGCCGATCAACCATTCAAGGTTCGGTGCATAGGCGCAGGCCAACGAAGCCAGGGTGAATAAACCGACCCCGGTCAGCAACGGAATACGCCGCCCGAAACGATCGGCCACCGGGCCGTAGGCCAGTTGACCAATCGACAAACCGAGGAAATACGCCGCCAACGTCAGTTGAACGTGTTTTTCATCGGTGCCGAAGGCGAGCGCCATCGCCGGGAAGGCCGGCAAATAGAAATCGATCGCCAGCGGACCGAAAGCGCTCAGGGCGCCAAGAATCAAAATGGTACGGAAATTCATCAGGCATCCAGTTGGACATGAGTCGTCAGGCCGACAGTCTAGCGGTGCATGAACGCCTTGAACATAACGATAGCTTGCTAACTAACAAAATTCTGCCGAATGGATGCAGGGATTTGCGCTGGGTCAGGCGACTTTGATCTCGTAGCCTTCTTCAGTGATCGCGGCGATCACTTGCTCGGTCGTCAGCGCGCTTTCAACCCCGACTTCCCTGGCAGCCAGATCGACCCGCACACTGGCCGCCGGATCTTTGGCTTGCAGCGCCTGGGTAATGGCTTTGACACAGTGACCGCAAGACATGCCCTGAACGTTGAACACTTGCATGGTGTGGCTCCTTTATTGAGGTTGCGAGCAGTCTCGAGCTTGCCACCATGGCAAGGTCAAGTTCTTCAACAATCTGCCGGGCTGGCAATCGGCGTCGCGCTCGGCCAAGCTGCGGGCATCAATGACTCGACTTCAGGAGATTCAGCCATGCGCTGGTCAGCTCTCAGCCTGTTTGGCTTCCTCAGCCTCTTTGCCGCGACACCTTCGGTTCACGCGGCCGGGGAAAACTATGGCGTACTGATCATTTCCCGCGAGCGCCTGGAAGTTTCAACCTCCTGCGAGATCGGTGTGTACATCCAGGACGAACTGTCTGCACGACTGTTCCAGGAGCAAAGCACCTCGTTCAACCTGCCGCCGGGCAATGTGTCCTTGCGCCTCAAACTGCTGCCGGGACAGATGCCGGGATGCAACCCGGGCATGCTGGTACCCGCCGCGCAGAACATCGTGCTCAAGGCCGGCGATGTATTGAAGTACCGGATTGCGATGTCGCAGGAAGGGATGTACCTCAAGCCCGCCATTCTCGACTACTGACAAAAATCCTGTGGGAGCGGGCTTGCCCGCGATGATGGCGGCACATTCGACATCACATCGACTGAGGCACCGCTATCGCGGGCAAACCGGATCGCCGCACCGCCGTTCCCTCACTTAGTCTGCGGCAATTAGCAGACTGGCGCTTGACCTTGCCCGCATGGCAAGGTTGATCCTGTAGGCAACTACTACAGGGAGTGCGACCGATGTCCGAATCCACCACATTCGACCTGCCAATTGCCGGCATGACTTGCGCCAGCTGCGCCGGGCGTGTCGAGCGAGCCTTGAGCAAAGTCATCGGGGCCTCCGCCGTCAGCGTCAACCTGGCCACCGAACAGGCCCGCGTCCAGGCGCCCAGCGACAGCTTGCCTGCGTTGATGGATGCGGTTGAGCAGGCTGGTTACAGCGTACCGCAGCACAGCCTGGAACTGAGCATCGACGGCATGACGTGCGCCTCGTGTGTCGGCCGGGTCGAGCGTGCATTGTCCAAGGTGCCGGGGGTCAAGAACGTCAGCGTCAACCTGGCCAACGAACGCGCCCACCTCGAACTGCTTGGCCACGTCGATCCGCAAAGCCTGATCGCGGCGGTGACCAAAGCGGGCTACTCCGCCAGCGTCCGGGAAGTCGAAAACCCGCCAACCGATACTCAACAACAACGCCTGCACCGTGAGCGCTGGGCGTTGATCATGGCCATCGTCCTCGCCTTGCCGCTAGTCCTGCCGATGCTGCTGCAACCGTTCGGCGTGCACTGGATGCTTCCTGCCTGGGTTCAATTTGCGCTGGCAACGCCGGTGCAATTCATCTTCGGTGCGCGCTTTTATGTGGCCGCCTGGAAAGCCGTGCGCGCCGGGGCCGGGAACATGGATTTGCTGGTCGCCCTCGGTACCAGCGCCGGTTACGGCCTGAGTGTTTACGAATGGGCCACCGCCGCCGGACGCATGCCGCACTTGTATTTCGAAGCCTCGGCGGTGGTGATTGCATTGGTGCTGTTGGGCAAGTACCTGGAAAGCCGCGCCAAACGCCAGACCGCCAGCGCCATTCGCGCCCTCGAAGCCTTGCGCCCGGAGCGGGCGATTCAGGTGATCGATGGTCGCGAGCAGGACGTCGCCATCAGCGCTTTGCGTCTCAATGATCTGGTCATGGTCAAACCCGGCGAACGCTTCCCGGTGGACGGCGAAGTGGTCGAAGGTCAGAGCCACGCCGACGAAGCGCTGATCAGCGGCGAAAGCCTGCCGGTGCCCAAACAACCGGGGGACAAGGTCACCGGTGGCGCGATCAACGGTGAAGGCCGATTGCTCGTTCGCACCCAGGCCTTGGGCGCGGAAACTGTGTTGGCGCGCATCATTCGTCTGGTCGAAGATGCCCAGGCCGCCAAGGCACCGATTCAGAAACTGGTGGATAAAGTCAGCCAAGTGTTCGTGCCTGCCGTTCTGTTGATCGCATTGGCGACGTTCATCGGTTGGTGGCTGTACGGCGCGCCGATTGAAACAGCCTTGATCAATGCCGTCGCGGTGTTGGTGATTGCCTGCCCGTGTGCGCTGGGGCTAGCGACACCGACAGCCATCATGGCCGGCACCGGCGTGGCGGCACGCTACGGGATTCTGATCAAGGATGCCGAAGCGTTGGAGCGCGCCCATGAAGTCAGTGCGGTGGTGTTCGACAAGACAGGCACACTGACGTCAGGCGCACCGCGCATTGCTCACCTGACGGCCATCGACGGTGATGAAGAAGCCCTGCTGCAACACGCCGGCGCGCTGCAACGTGGCAGCGAACATCCGTTGGCCAAGGCAGTGCTGGACGCTTGCTCCGAACGTGGATTGACCGTGGCCGATGTCAGCAACAGTCAATCACTGACAGGCCGAGGGATCGCTGGCACGCTTGAGGGTCGTCGACTGGCATTGGGTAATCGGCGTCTATTGGAAGAAAGTGGTTTAAACGCTGGCTCGTTGGCGGGCTCGGCAACAGCCTGGGAAACCGAGGGCCGAACCCTCTCCTGGCTGATCGAGCAAAGCCCGGAATCGAAAGTGCTCGGCCTCTTTGCCTTTGGCGACACCCTTAAACCCGGCGCCCTGCAAGCCGTGCAACAACTCAGTGCGCGGAACATCAGCAGCCACCTGCTGACCGGCGACAATCGCGGCAGCGCCAACGTCGTTGCCCAGGCATTGGGCATCACGGATGTGCATGCCGAAGTGCTGCCTGCCGACAAAGCCGCCACCGTCGCCGAGCTGAAAAAAACCGGCGTGGTGGCGATGGTTGGCGACGGCATCAACGACGCTCCGGCCTTGGCGGCGGCGGACATCGGCATCGCCATGGGTGGCGGCACCGACGTGGCCATGCACGCGGCCGGGATCACCCTGATGCGCGGTGATCCACAGCTGGTGCCGGCAGCGCTGGAGATCAGCCGCAAGACGTACGCGAAGATCCGCCAGAACCTGTTCTGGGCCTTCGTCTATAACCTGATCGGCATACCGCTGGCGGCGTTCGGCTTCCTCAACCCGGTGCTGGCCGGTGCGGCCATGGCGTTGTCGAGCGTCAGTGTGGTGAGCAATGCGTTACTGTTGAAAACCTGGAAGCCCAAGGACTTGGAGGACAATCGATGAACATCGGCCAAGCAGCCCGGCAAAGCGGCCTGAGCGCGAAGATGATCCGTTACTACGAGTCCATCGGCCTGCTCAAGGCCGCCCATCGCACCGACAGCGGCTACCGTGTTTACGGCGACGACGATATGCACACCTTGGCTTTCATCAAGCGCTCCCGGGACCTGGGGTTTTCACTGGAAGAGGTCGGCAAGCTGCTGACCCTCTGGCAGGACCGCCAACGCGCCAGCGCCGATGTGAAGGCCCTGGCCCGTCAGCACATCGACGAACTGAACCAGAAGATCCGCGAACTCGGCCAACTGCGCGACACCCTGCAAGACCTGGTCGAACATTGCCAGGGCGACCATCGCCCCGACTGCCCGATCCTCAAGAACCTGGCATCGGGTTGCTGTGCCGGACCTGTTCGTACCTGATCCGATCCCACAGTAATTTTGCTGCAGACAGAAAATCTGCGCATCGCATCGATTTATTGTGTGTTGCACAAAAAACCCGGCCGAAGCCGGGTTTTTGTTTAGCGGGTCACTGCATCCAGGGCGGAGGCGACTCTTCGGCTTTGCTCGGTGGCGCGTCGTCAGCAGCGCGGATCGCTTGCTTACGCTCTTCGTCCAGCCGTGCGGCCTCGATTTCGCGAATGATCCCGCCAACGTCGGCCAACTCTTCCGGCTCGTCGAACTCCCCGGTCAACATACTGGCCGGGTGCAAGGTGCCGGCTTCGTACAACGCCCACATTTCCTTGGCATATTTGGTCTTTTTCAACTCCGGCGCAAATCGCCCGAAATAAGACGCCATGTTGCCCACGTCCCGCTCCAGCATGTTGAACGCGTGGTTGTTGCCCGCCGCATCTACCGCCTGAGGCAAGTCGATGATGACCGGGCCGTCCGGCGTCAACAGCACATTGAATTCGGACAGGTCACCGTGCACCAGGCCGGTACACAACATCAGCACGATCTGCGAGATCAGGAACGCGTGATATTCGCGCGCCTGGTCCGGCTCCAGCACCACGTCGTTCAGACGCGGAGCGGCGTCGCCGTATTCATCGGCCACCAGCTCCATGAGCAGTACGCCTTCGAGGAAGTCATACGGTTTGGGCACCCGCACACCGGCACCAGCCAGACGGAACAAAGCCGCCACTTCGGCGTTCTGCCACGCGTCTTCGGTTTCTTTCTTGCCGAACTTGGAGCCCTTGGCCATCGCACGAGCCTGTCGGCTGTTGCGTACCTTGCGGCCTTCCTGATACTCGGCCGCCTGACGGAAACTGCGTTTATTCGCCTCCTTGTAAACCTTCGCGCAACGTAACTCGTTGCCGCAGCGCACCACATAAACAGCTGCTTCTTTACCACTCATGAGTGGGCGCAGCACCTCGTCGACCAGACCGTCCTCGATCAGGGGTTCAATGCGTTTTGGAGTCTTCATCAGCTTTTATTGTGGGTCCTTTATTACCAAACACGCGAAAGTCATTCGTTATACGGCAATCCAGTCGTTCGGGGGAGGGGTTGCCGACCTATGAACGTCGTGAAGCACGCAATGTGCCGGATTAATCACTCATCCGCCGCCGGTCGTCAACAACCGGCCGAGATCATAGCCGAGCCAGCGATCTTTGTTGGTAAAGGGTTTTGAATGTATTTACGACAGGAGCTTACATAAATGCCCATCCCACTCGTAGGAATTTTCCAACCAGTCTTCAATTTCCTCCATCGAATAGCCGAAGTCATCGGGGCAAAGGTATTTATCCGACAATTGTTCCTACAGTCACGCCGCTACACTCTATTGCTTGAAGAGTTCGCCGGGGGTAAACCCGAACAGGCCTTTGAATGCGGCAATAAACGCCGACGTGGAATCATACCCACACGCCAGCGCAGCATTGGTCACGCTGTCGCCCTCCTCCAGCAAACTCAACGAAGACAACAGCCGCATCCGCTGGCGCCAGCCGCGAAAGCTCAACCCGGTCTCACGCTGAAACAGGCGCATCAGGGTCTTTTCCGACGTCCCCAAGCGCTCCGCCCAGAGCTGCAATGTCACGTTCTGCTCGGGACTTTCAATCAGCTCGTTGCACAACCCCAGCAGCCGCTCATGCCGTGGCAACGGCAGGGAAAACCCTACCTCGGGCAAGTTCGCCAACTGATCCAGCAACACATTCACCAACCGCGCTTCCTGGCTGTTGCCCTGTGAGTATTCCACGGGCAGCAAGCAAAAACTCTTGATCAGCTCCCGCGCCAGCGGTGTGACTTCCAGCACGCGGCAGCGCCCGTCTGCCCACTCACAATCCTCACGGCGCACGTACAGACTGCGCATTTCAGCGCGCATCGACGTCACGACCTGATGCTCCAGGTCCGCCGGAATCCAGATGCCCCACTGCGGCGGCGCAAAGAAACTGCCTTCGGCAGTGTGCACACCGAGAACACCGCTGATGGCATAGGAAAACTGCACCCAATCGTGGCGATGCGGCGGTGTCCATGAGCCGGCATTCAGGCTTTCTACTCGCGCGAATAGCGGGCGCGGCAGCACAGACAGTGTCGGAATGGTTCGTTCGAGGGAGATTTGTCCGTTAGTCGGCATCAAGTAGCCTTGTGTCGCAAGAGGGCTGATGGGGCCGACGTTAGGCCAAGTCATCAATTTCTACAAACACATTCCCTGTGGGAACGGGCTTGCCCGCGATAGGGGCCGCACATTCGACAACTCTATTGCCAGATACACCGCTATCGCGGGCAAGCCCGCTCCGACAGGTTCCGGTTTCTGCCAGTGCAATCTTCAGCGCTCGATAATCGCGGTGACACCCTGGCCTCCGGCCGCGCAGATCGAAATCAATCCCCTGCCCTTACCCGCCGCATCCAGCAACTTCGCCAGGTTGGCGACAATACGCCCGCCCGTCGCCGCAAAAGGATGCCCCGCCGCCAGTGAACTGCCTTTGACGTTGAGGCGGCTGCGGTCAATGGAGCCCAGCGGCGCATCAAGACCGAGGCGGGTTTTGCAATAGTCAGGATCTTCCCAGGCCTTCAACGTGCAGAGCACCTGCGCGGCGAAGGCCTCGTGGATTTCGTAGTAATCGAAGTCTTGCAAGGTCAGGCCATTACGCGCCAGCAATCGCGGCACCGCATACACCGGCGCCATCAACAGGCCCTCTGCACCGTTGACGAAATCCACCGCCGCCGCTTCACCGTCACGCAGGTACGCTAGGATCGGCAGGCCACGTTCTTTGGCCCACTCTTCACTGCCCAGTAACACCAGCGACGCGCCATCGGTGAGGGGCGTGGAGTTGCCCGCCGTCATCGTTCCCTTGGCGCTTTTTTCGAAAGCCGGTTTCAGCTTGGCGAGTTGTTCCAGGGTCAGGTCCGGGCGCAGGTTGTTGTCGCGGGTCAGGCCGAGGAACGGTGTCATCAGATCGTTGTGCCAGCCTTCGGCATAGGACGCGGCCAGATGACGATGGCTTTCCAGTGCCAGTTGATCCTGTTCTTCCCGGGAAATGTGCCAGGTCTGCGCCATCAGCTCGCAATGTTCGCCCATGGACAAACCGGTGCGGGGTTCGCCATTGCGCGGAAATTCCGGAATCAGGTGCCGGGGCCGCAATTGCAGGAATGTTTTCAGTTTATCGCCGGTGGTCTTGGCCCGATTGGCTTGCAGTAGGATCCGGCGCAGGCCTTCACTGACACTGATTGGCGCATCGGAGGTGGTATCGACACCACCGGCAATGCCGCAATCGATCTGCCCCAGGGCGATCTTGTTTGCCACCAGCAACGCCGCTTCCAGCCCGGTGCCGCACGCCTGCTGGATGTCATAGGCCGGCGTTTCGGGTGACAGCCGCGACCCGAGCACACACTCGCGGGTCAGGTTCATGTCCCTCGACAGCTTGAGCACTGCGCCCGCGACCACTTCGCCCATGCGCAGGCCGTGCAGATTGTAGCGCTCGATCAAACCTTC
This sequence comes from Pseudomonas sp. BE134, assembly GCF_031456105.1. Classification (NCBI taxonomy): domain Bacteria; kingdom Pseudomonadati; phylum Pseudomonadota; class Gammaproteobacteria; order Pseudomonadales; family Pseudomonadaceae; genus Pseudomonas; species Pseudomonas sp. BE134. The sequence goes on from NZ_JAVDUA010000035.1 coordinate 21,863, forward strand.
GAGCGCTGCGGTGAGCATCGCCTGGTTACTGGCGGCGGCATACGCCCCATTGGAACGGGCGAACGGAATACGGTTACCGCCGATAATCGCGACGCGGCGCAGCTGAGTCATGAAAAGCTCCTTGTGAAATGTCTGAAAACAACACCGCCCCCTGTGGGAGCGGGCTTGCCCGCGATTGCGGTAGATCGGCCAACAAATATGTTGGATGTGCTGGCCCCTTCGCGGGCAAGCCCGCTCCCACAGTTTTCTGCATCCCCCCGCAAGTTCTGCTAAACCCAAGCTCCAACTACTCTGCAATGTTCAAGCGTAGGCCTTATCTCGTGGATCGAACGACTGATTGCCATTCGTGGTCCACACTTTGAACCCCAGCTGCCGGAGCACGTTCCATGTCTGACCGTTATATCGACTTCGCCAATTCGTCCATCGGCCATCGCCTGGTCGGGGCCCTGGGTCTGCCGTCGCCGGTCCGCCTGGAGCGCTGGCAGGCAGGCCGGCTGCGACCTGTCGAAGGGGCGTTGTTGATTGGCGGGGGGCCATTGGCTGAGAAAGTCAGTGCTTTCGCCAATCGCCTGACCGACGCGATTTACAGCTACGGCACCGAGCCGTCACTGGCCACCGCGTGGATTCCCGGCCACGGTCCGAAACTTAAAGCCGTGGTGTTCGATGCCAGTGACCTGGAGCAAACCGGGCAGCTAAAACAGCTGCGCGAGTTCTTCCAGCCGCTGATGAAAAACCTCGATCACTGCGCGCACCTGGTGATTCTGGGCCGTGCGCCAGAAACCTTGAGCGACCCATTCGCCGCCAGCGCCCAGCGCGCACTGGAAGGTTTCAGCCGTTCGCTGGCCAAGGAACTACGCAGCGGTGGCACCTTGCAGTTGATCCATGTCGGCGACGGTGCCGAGGATCAACTGGAAGGGCCGCTGCGGTTTTTCCTTTCACCTAAAAGCGCGTTTGTGTCCGGGCAAGTAATCCGGTTGAAGGCGTGCGACACACCGGTTCAGGACTGGACGCGACCGCTGGCCGGACGCAAGGCGTTGGTGACCGGCGCAGCGCGCGGCATCGGCGCCTCGATCGCCGAGACCCTGGCCCGTGACGGCGCCGACGTGATCCTGCTCGACGTGCCGCCCGCCAAAACCGATCTCGACGCCCTCGCCGCTCGCCTCGGCGGGCGCAGCGTCACTCTGGATATTTGCGCTGAAGACGCCGCCGCACAGTTGATCGAACAACTGCCTGACGGTGTGGACATCGTCGTCCACAACGCCGGGATCACCCGCGACAAAACCCTGGCCAACATGACCCCGGAATTCTGGGACGCGGTGCTCGCGGTCAACCTCAATGCGCCGCAAGTGCTGACCAAGGCCCTCCTCGACAGCGGCACCTTGCACGACAACGGCCGAGTGATTTTGCTGGCCTCCATCAGTGGTATCGCCGGCAATCGCGGGCAAACCAACTACGCCGCGAGCAAGGCCGGGCTGATCGGGCTGGCGCAAGCCTGGGCGCCGTTGCTGGATCAGCGTGGGATCAGCATCAACGCAGTCGCGCCGGGGTTTATTGAAACGCAGATGACCGCGCACATCCCGTTTGGCTTGCGTGAAGCGGGCCGCCGCATGAGTTCACTCGGCCAGGGCGGCTTGCCGCAAGACGTCGCCGAAGCCGTGGCCTGGCTGGCGCAACCGGGCACCGGCGCGTTTACCGGGCAAGCATTGCGTGTCTGTGGACAAAGTGTCCTGGGGGCCTAGTGATGATCACTGATTGGCACACACTCGACCGCGAACCGAGCCTGCCGGCGTTGTACGCGCGAGCGGCGACACGGCGCAAAATCACCGGCACCACGTTGCCCGATACGGGTTTGCACTGCTGGGTCGATGTCGATCCAAAGCGTCTGGCGGCGTATCGCAACGTCTGCGGGTTTGCCGACAACGGATTGTTGCCGCCAACCTATCCGCACATCCTCGCGTTTGCCTTGCAGATGCAATTGCTCACTGCTAAGGATTTTCCGTTTCCCTTGCTGGGGTTGATTCACCTGAGCAACCGCATTCGCGTCTTGCGGCCCATGGGCGGCGTGCATCGGGTACGCGTCGGCGTGCAGGTGCAAAATCTGCAACCGCACGCCAAGGGCGCGACATTTGATCTGGTGACCACGCTGAACGACCAATTGGGAACGCTCTGGGAGGCGCAAAGCCAGATGCTGTGCCGGGGCGTCAATCTGGACGGCGAGCCGGTCGAAGAGGTGTTGGCAACCACACTGGAGATGATGGAAGTGAGCCGCTGGAAAGCCCCCGCCGATATTGGCCGCCGGTACGCCAAAGTGTCCGGCGATTACAACCCGATCCACCTGAGTGCCGTGAGCGCCAGACTCTTCAGTTTCCCAACCGCCATCGCCCATGGATTGTGGAACAAGGCGCGCACGCTGGCGGCGCTTGCCGATCACCTGCCTACGGCAAACATCGAGATTGCCGTGCAGTTTCGCAAACCAGTGCGGTTGCCCAGTGAAGTGACATTGCTGGCGAGCGCGGCGGGGTCCAGTGGGGACTTTCGGTTGGTGGGCGTTGGGGAGCTTGAGCACATGGTCGGGGATTGGCGGCCGGTGGCTGACAGAGAAATCCTTTGAGCGTTTGAGATGGCTATCGCGAGCAGGTCGAATCGTCGCACCGTCACTCCCACAGGGGATTTGTGTTGATGTGCAAATCCAATGTGAGAGCGAGCCAATGTGGGGTCAGTGGGCCAATGTAGGTGGGTAGTTGGCCAGGATCCGTACGACGGTCTCATGTATTGCATTGCTACGATCCGTCGGGTTCGGCGAGCCGCTGAGCAGTTGTTCGTCGCTGCCGCGCCACACCAGTTTGCCGTCCTTGCCATCGAGCAGGTCAATCTGGATGGTCGCCACTTTGTAGCTGACGTTGCGGGTTTCGTTGTACATCGGCGCGCCCCAGTAACCGTACCAGGGGTTGCCATAACCGCCGCCATAGTTGGTGGTGACTTGTTGCTGACGCTCTTCGACGATCAGATAAGTTTGGACGTTCAAGTCACCCTTGGTGCCGGCGGACGCCGGACGCAAGCCTCGCTGATCCAGTTGAGCGGCTACGGATTGGCGGATGCGTTGCTCAGTCAGGTCACTCTTGATCCGTGGATCATCGGGGCGATATTGCAGGGCGGGTTCTTTCCAGCTCCAGCTGCGGTAGGCGGCAAAATTGCGGCTGGCGTCGTAGTCGTGATTGACCTGGTTGGCGGCGCAGGCACTGAGCAGCGCGGCCACAGCCAGTACAGCGAAACGGCGGAACATGATGTTTCTCCAGTGACATGCGCAATGCTTCTTATCTACAGAGGCTAACTGGGAGGATACGCCGACATGGCCTTTTCTACAGCCTCTCGCAGGGCATCGGCTTGCTCGCTCTGGCTGCCGCGATTGATGGTTTCAGCGCTGCCGCTCCACACTGACTGACCGGTGCCGGCATCGTACATGTCCACCTGCACCACCACGACTTGTTCCTGATAGGTGTGCAGAATCGGCACGCTGCCGTACAGGCCGTAACCGCTGCCGTAGTGGTTGTAACCGCCATAACCGCCATAGCCGGCGCCGTAATAACCGTAGTCGTCCTGCACCTGACGCATGCGGGTTTCGAGGTACAGGTTGGCGCTGACAAACAGGTCTGCCGGACGATCATCGTGCTGCGGTCGCAAGCCGCGCTGATCGAGCGCATTACTGACCAATTCAGCCACCTGTGCCGAGTCTGCCCAGGTGGTGCCCGGTGGCAGATGACCGTCAAGCCACGTCCAGCTGCGATAGAGCCCGAAGTCACGCGGTGGCGCCGGGTAGGCGCTGCGGTCGAAGGTGGTGGCGGCGCCGGGGGGCGCCGGCGGTATCGGGTTGGACGATGCCACATAAGGGTTGCTGCCCTCACAGGCCGCCAGCCCCAGGCAGATCACCAGCAACCCTGAACGACTTTTCATTTCGTATTCCGCTCAGATCGGCCGACAGATCCAGTGCAGATAGCGCCCAAGCCCGGCAAAGCTCGGGTGCCGACGGTGGGCCAACTCCATTTCGAGCAAGTCCACCAGCTCGGCGCGGGCCTGGAACTCCACCGGCATATAATCGTGAAAAACCCGCACACCACTTTGGGTTTCGACCTGCCACAGACCTTCAAGTTGCGCCGCCAACTCGCGCGGGTCCAGTGGCTGTTGCGGGGTCAGGCTCTGCTTCTCGCCGGCCATGTCGTTCTTGCGCATCTTGCGGAAGTGACCCTTGAGCAAGTTGCGGTAAATCAGCGCATCGCGGTTGTAGAAGGCCAGGGATAACCAGCCGTCTTTCTTCGTCAGTTGATGCAAAACCGGCAAAATCGCATGCGGCTCGGCCAGCCACTCCAACACGGCATGGCACAGCACCACGTCATAGGGTTCGGTGAGCTGACCGAGCAGCTCCTGCCACGGCGCCTGAATGAATGTCGCGTTCTGCCCGGCTTCGGCGAAGCGTTGGCGGGCGCCTTCGAGCATCGGCTCGGCGGGCTCGGCCAGCGTGACGTCATGCCCGCGTTGAGCCAGCCACAACGACATGTGCCCCAGACCGGCACCGATGTCGAGGACGCGCAGCGGCCGGTCCGGCAGCGTTTCAGCCAGGTCGGCCTGAAGCACCGCCAGCCGGATTGCACCTTTGGCCCCGCCGTAGATTTTTTCGGCGAAACGTGTCGCCAGTTGATCGAAATGACGATCGCTCATCAGCTGAACCTCTTTTCGCTGTCTGCGAGTTTGCTGCGCACGACTTCATTCATGTCCAACCCCAACTCGCTGCACAGCAGCAATAAATAGAGCACGATATCGCCCACTTCCTGTCCGGCGTGGGTCAGCTTGTCGGCCGGCAGCTGACGCGACTGGTCTTCGGTCAGCCACTGGAAGATCTCCACCAATTCGGACATTTCCACGCTGGCCGCCATGGCCAGGTTTTTCGGGCTGTGAAATTGCCGCCAGTCATTGCGATCTCGGATGGCGTGCAGGCGTTCGGTCAGTTCAACAAGGTTCATCGGGCTCTCCTGAAGGCGTATAGCTTCGGGGGGATGGCCGGGGATGGCAAGGGCGCTTTTTACTGTGGGAGCGAGCCTGCTCGCGATAGTGGCGGCACATTCAACATATATTTATCTGACACACCGCTATCGCGAGCAGGCTCGCTCCCACAGGTTCAATGCAACCCTCTATGCTTGTGGGGAACTCGCCACTGTGATCAATGGCCCAAGGCTCAACCACTTTCATCAGGACGTTAACCATATGCAGGTAGAAGGTTTTTTCGAATGGCTCGGCCAGGCGCTCGGTTCGGTCATCCGCTTTATCGTTGACGCCCTGAGTGGCTTGTTCAATCTGCTGAGCCATGCCGGCAGCAACTTTGTCGAAGGTTTGTCCCGAACGCTGGGGATGGACGCTTCGATCATCAGCATCATCGCGCTGATTCTGGGATTGATGCTGTTGTGGTCGGCCATTCGGGCCTTCATGAATGCGTCGATCATCATGGGGATCATCTGGCTGGTGCTGGGGCTGTGGTTGCTGAGCTGGATCATTCACTGACACCACCCTTCCCCCCTGTACCTGATCGTTCCCACTCTGCATGGGAACGATCACCACCAACTGTCGCTACAATGCCGGCTTCGCCAAGGAGCCTGCATGTCCAACCTGATTGCCGACTGGCGTGACCGCCCGACCCATCGTCGGGTCTGGGCGCTGGCTGCGCCGATGATTCTGTCGAACATTTCCGTACCGCTGGTGGCGTTGGTCGACAGCACAGTCATCGGCCACCTGCCCCACGCCCATCAATTGGGTGCCGTCGCGGTCGGTGCCAGCTTGTATACGCTCCTGGCCTGGGCCATGGGATTTTTGCGCATGGGCACCACCGGCTTCGCGGCACAGGCCGCCGGACGCGGGGATGGCGCGGCGTTGCGGCAGATCTTGCTGCAAGGTTTGTTGTTGGCCATGGGCCTGGCGATTGTCCTTGGCGCCGTCGGCGTTCCGTTGAGCGGCGTCGCGCTGCACTTCATGCAACCGTCGCCCGAACTGGATCAACTGACCCGCGAGTTTTTTCACACGCGGTTGTTCGGTCTACCGGCGGCCCTGGCCAGTTATGCTCTGGTCGGCTGGTTCCTCGGCACCCAGAACGCTCGGGCACCACTGGCGATTCTGCTGAGCACCAACCTGGTGAACATCGCGCTGAACCTGTGGTTCGTCCTCGGGCTGGAATGGGGCGTGGTCGGTGCGGCCCGGGCGTCGGTGATTGCCGAATGGACCGGTGCGCTGATTGGCCTGCTGCTGACGCGCAAAGCCTTGCGTGCCTACCCTGGGCATATCGTCTGGGCCGCGTTGGCGCTGTGGCAGAGCTGGCGGCCATTGCTGGCGGTCAATCGCGACATTTTCATCCGCAGCCTGGCCCTGCAATCGGTATTTTTCCTGATCACCGTGCAGGGCGCGCGTCTCGGCGATGCCACCGTTGCCGCTAACGCGCTTCTGCTTAACGGCCTGCTGCTGACGGCGCACGCACTGGACGGTTTGGCGCATGCCGTGGAAGCCTTGTGCGGGCACGCCATCGGCGCGCGTGATCGAGTGGCGTTGCGCCGTTCACTGGTGGTGGCCTGCGGCTGGTCATTGCTGGCAAGCCTGGGTTTTGCCGTGCTGTTTGCGTTCGCCGGGCACCTGTTTATCGAGATGCAGACTGACATCCAGAGCGTGCGCGATACCGCGTTCATCTACCTGCCCTACCTCGCTATGTTGCCGCTGATTGCCGTGTGGAGTTACCTGCTCGACGGGCTGTTCATCGGTGCCACTCGCGCCCGGGAAATGCGCAACGGCATGCTGCTGACCTTGATTCTGCTGCTGCCCTTCGCCTGGGCACTGCAAGGCCAGGGCAACCATGGACTGTGGATCACGTTTTTGCTGTTCATGGTGTTGCGCAGCCTGACCCTCGGTGCGTTTGCCTGGTACTTGCGCAAGAGCGACGGCTGGTTCGCTGGATAATGGGAGGCCAGGGTGTCAACGCGTTCAGGGTTGATCGTTCTGCCACTGGTCACGCAGGCTATCGAGACGTTCCTGTTGAGTGATTCCCGGCAACGGCTGTAAAGGCACTGCGTCGGGGTACTGCAAACGTAGCCATAACCAGTCATCGAGGACCGGCCGTTCGCTGAAACCCAGCGCCAGCCCCTCCAGCAGATGGGACCACAGGCGGATGTAATCACTCCCGGTGGACTGGCTCCAGCGCCAGGCGTGTTGTTCCAGCAGGCAGGTTTGCAACGCGTCGCGCTGACGTGCGCTGAGGTCTTCCTCGATGCCAAGCGGATTGACCGCGAGCCCGGGATTGAACAACCGCTGCCAGCCCTGACAGCCAATTGCCCGGTCAGCCCAGGTTCCACCGAACCAGCGTAACTGGCTGATCGGACCGAGCCAGCGACTCAGCTCCCGGGCATCGCACGCATCGAAAAAATAGCTGGCCGTGTGGGGGTTGTAGTAACTCAGCAAGGCGCGGTGATGCAGGCCAACGGTGACGGTGAGCATGCGGCGCAGATGTTCGAGCAACTGCGCAGGCGATGCCTCACTGACCAGCCACAATCCGCGCCAGAGGTGGGGTTCGCGGTAGCACCGATCGGCCAGTGCAGGGCATTCGCTGAGGTCGACCAACACCGGCCCGTGCTCCCTCAACGGCTGCCATTCGGTGTCGTCAAACAGACAGAACTGTCGGATGTGGGCAAATTGCTGCCGCATCGCTGTAACGGCCCGAGGCTCGCCCGGTGCATCGAGCAACAACCATTGCGAGGTTGCTTCGGGAGCCAGTACGGCAATCATGCCGCACCGCTCTGGCCAAGCTGCGTCGCGGCCCGGCAAGTGCAAAAGGTTTGTGTGCATTGAGTGAAGCTGCCCCCGCCAGGCAACAGACACAGCAACACCAAGGGCTCGCTGGACTGTAACAAGCGCAACAATCCGTCAATCGACACGTTGTCATCTGCCACCGCAGCCGCTTGCAGCTCGGGCGAGTTTGACGCCTGAACCTCGGACGTGCCGCAAAGAAACCCGGTGATCAGCGGTTGATCCGGATCGCCGTCGATAAAACTCACCAGCACCTCAATACCTTCACTCAACGGCAGGACGAGCGCGTCGCGCAATTCTGACGCCATGGACAACCAGCAATGGCCAGGTACCGCGCCTTCGCCCTGATATAGCCAGTCAAACTGCACCGCAACGGGTCTGGAAGCGTCGGGTTGAGGCTCATCGACCTCGACTACCCAAGCCCGCTGCAGGCTGTGCATCCTGGGGCCAATGGCCAAGTTCATCGTCACATAAGGCAACACTGCGGCCACCGCGCGGATCCGGTTGCCATACGAAAACTCCGGCAGCTGTCCACCCTGATGCTCGACATGGGTCAGCAACCAAAGACGATTCCAGTCGGCACACGGATGACCCGTCATCGGCACGCGCTGGCCACTGCGCAGCGTTGCAAGGTTCGTATGGCCTTCGGCAGCCTGCGGGCTGCCATGGAGCGTGAACTGATGCACGCCGGGTTGTCCGGTGTCGGGCGCAAAGATCAACTCTGCGCCACTCGGATCGCGGCCCTGCCCGTCACCAATGACCAGACAGTGACCGCGCCTGCGATGCTCGAAGTGATAATGAAGTCCCTCTTGCGCACACAGTCGCTGGAAAAATTGCAGATCCGACTCCTGATACTGCGCACAGAAATCCCGAGGAGGGTAATCGCAGGTCAACTCGAATCGCCGGTCCTTGCCCGCAATGCCATGCTCCTTGAGCACCTGGGCAAGGATGTCCGGTACCGAACGGTTACTGAACATTCGCTGGCTGAACCGCAGGGCCAGGCACGCCAGTTTCGGCCTCAGGCTTACACGACAAAGTCTGCAGGGGGTGCCATGTCCAGTCTGGACGAGTTCATGCAACTGCCCGTGAATACCGTGCGCCGCAGGCCCGAAATGCAAAAAGGCTGGCCGGTACAACAAGCTTGCCAGGTCCAGCGCCGGATCAATGACCAGCACATCCACGTTGAATTCAAAGGGTTCGCTGATCGCTTCACTGCCGGTAAAGGCCAAGACCTCAAAGGGATCGGGCAGACCCGCTACATCCAGACGAAATGACGGCTCGTTTACTGGATCGAACATCGGCGATTCTCTACAGGAGGGGCGGCCGGGGATTCTCTCCGAGAGAGTTGGCCGAGTAGAGTGCCGAAATACAACTTAGGAAACGGCCTACGCGAAAAGAAGACGACTTCGCATGGATAGACGTGGATGTGAGTCATTTCGCTGAAAAACAAAGACGCGTCTCACCAGGTCATCTGAAATTTCCGCAGCGTGCGGAACATTTTCAGACAGCCTGATGAGAGCAGTGCCCTACCTCAAGAAGACAGGTAAGACGAACGGGTCAGACCCAGACGCAACGCGTCGAGGAACTGGGTGCGCTCGGCAGCGGTGATACGGGCACTGGCGCACTTGTCGCGGTAGTGGGTCATCAACTCTTCCGGCGACAAGTGCACATAACGCAGCATGTCTTCGATGGTGTCGTGGGTTTCGATACCGGCGTGGTACACGCTGCCGTCAGCGTTCTGGTAGATGTTCACCGAATCGGTGTCACCGAACAGGTTGTGCATGTCGCCCAGAATTTCCTGGTAAGCCCCCACCAGGAAGATCCCCAGCAGGTAGTCTTCACCTTCGTTCAGGGCATGCACCGGCAAGCTGGTTTCGATGCTCTGCTCGTCGACGTATTGCTTGATCTTGCCGTCGGAGTCGCAGGTCAGGTCTTGTAGCACGGCGCGGCGCAGCGGCTCTTCGTCGAGACGGTGCAGCGGCAGAATCGGCAGGACCTGGCCGATGGCCCAGGTGTCCGGCAGGCTCTGGAACACCGAGAAGTTGCAGATGTACTTGTCGGCCAGTTTGTCGTTGAGTTCGTCGAGCACCTGACGGTGCGAACGCTGACGGGCTTTCAACGAGTTGTGCAGGCGACGGCACACGGCGAAGTAGCATTGCTCGGCCAGGGCTTTTTGCGCCAGGGTCAGCTTGCCATCGGCGTACTGGGAAGCCACGTCGCTCATGTAGTGCGTCGCGCGCCAGTAGGTTTCGGTAACCATCTCGATGTCGGTCGGGCCCAGCAGGTCAACCAGCCATTGCACGGTTTCCGGCAGCTCTTCCTTGTTGTCGATCTTCGGCACGTCGTCGTTGTGTTTCTCGACGTCGGTGACTTGCACCACCAGCATGGCGTGGTGAGCGGTCAGCGAGCGGCCACTTTCGGAGAAAATGTTCGGGTGCGGCAGGCTCTGCGCGTCGCAAAATTCCTTGAGCATCCCGACCACGACACCGGCGTAATCGTCCATGTCGTAGTTGATCGAACTGGCGTTACGCGAATGCGTACCGTCGTAGTCCACGCCCAAGCCGCCGCCAACGTCGATGTGGTCCACCGGCAGGCCGAGGTTGCGCAGTTCGCCGTAGTAACGAATCGCTTCCTTGAAACCATGCTGGTAGTCCGCCAGGTTGGCGATCTGCGAACCCATGTGGAAGTGCAGCAGGCGAATCCCTTGATCCAGGCCGGCTGCGCGGAAACGCTCGACCACCGACAGCAATTGCGCCGCCGACAGACCGAATTTGGATTTCTCGCCACCGGTGTCCGCCCACTTCGACGAGGCCAGGGACGACAGACGTACGCGCAGGCCGACTTGAGGCTTGACCTTCAGCGCCGCCGCTTCTTCGATCACCAGGCCGACTTCGGATTCTTTCTCGATCACGATAAAGACGTTGTGACCCAGCTTCTGGCCCATCAGTGCCAGACGAATGAACTCACGGTCCTTGTAACCGTTGCAGACGATAGTGCCGCCCTTCGGCGCCAGGGCCAGAACGGCCAGCAGTTCAGGTTTGGAGCCGGCTTCCAGACCGATGGAAACGTCCTGGGTGGCGATGATGTTTTCGATCACCGCTTCTTGCTGGTTCACTTTGATCGGGTACAGCGCGGTGTACTTGCTCTGGTATTCCAGACGCTCGATGTTCGCATCGAAGGCGCCGGTCAGCTGACGCACGCGGTCTTGCAGGATATCCGGGAAACGCACCAGCAATGGCAAGGACAAACCGCTTTTGCGCAGTTGGTCGACTTGCTCGAACAGATCAATAGGCGAACTGGTCGGACCGTTCGGACGAACTTCGACGCGACCGGCGTCGTTGATCGCGAAATACCCGGCCCCCCAATGGCGAATCCCGTAAACACTGCGGCTGTCCGCAACTGTCCATTGGCTGCCATCGTCTTTGCGTGTGCGTCGTACGGACATTGAAGTCCCCTATAAAGAAGTCATAGAGCGTCGCCTTGAGTTCAGGCCGGCGCAGTCTAAAGAATGAAAATGACGATTAGCCTGCATGCAAGGGCGATAGACCGCACATTCAGGTTTGAGTTTAGAAACCGGATCAGAACAGGCTCTGTGAAAACCATGTAGACGACGCCAGACCTGCTGTCAGGACTGGATCAAGCCGAGGGTGGTTTTCACAGAGGCTGCTAGCCGCCGGACTTCTTCGCTTTGAAACCGAGTTTGATCAGCTCGCCCAAGAGTAGCTCGACATGATCGCCCTGGATTTCCACAATTCCGTCTTTCAACGCTCCGCCTGTACCACAACGCTTCTTCAACGTGGTGGCCAGTTCCTTGAGCGCGTCTTCGGCCAATGGCACACCGGTGATGGTAGTCACCGTCTTGCCGCCACGGCCCTTGCTTTCGCGACGTACGCGAGCGATGCCGTCGCCGGCCGGGATAACGGTCTGTTTGCAGATACAGGCGTCCACCGGTTTACTGCATTCCGGGCAATGACGACCTGCGTCGGTGGAAAATACCAGGCCACCAAGGGCGGCGAAGGATGCGGCTTTTTTGGCCACCGGCAATCCTCTTGGGAGGACAAAGACTGGTCGCGGCCACTCGGGAAGTGGCCATCGACCGCGAAGCCCCACTCAGGCAGGGGCAGCGCTACTGAACCGGGCACGCTGGTTCAGTTTGAAAAGGTCGCGCAGTGTAACGGCAAAAAGCCGACTTGCTAAGAGCCAATCGGCGCCAATTTATAGCTCTTTTGCGACGTCATCCTGTTGAGCGCGCAGATAGCGCTTCAACGCAGCCAGAGAGTCCGGGCAATAAGGCTTTTGCTGGATTTCCAACAGGACCTGATCGATGGGGATGAAGCGCGCTTCGAGCACCTCTTCCGGCTGCAGGGTCAACGGCCCGTCCCAGACCGCCGAAAACGCTGAACACCAGAGCCGGTTGCCGGTGTCTTCAAAGAAGAAGTGATCATGGGCGATCAATTCCACACCGCTCACACCCAGCTCTTCTTCGAGTTCGCGGGCGGCCGATTCGGCGTAGGTTTCGCTGGCCAGCACCATGCCCCCCGCTGCCACATCCCAGTACCCCGGGTAAATGGCTTTGCTCAGGGTTCGCCGGTGCACGCACAGTTCACCCGCTGAATTGAACAGCATGATGTAGGTGCCGCGCCCGATCAGCCCGCGCTCACGCAAGTCGGAACGGACCAGGGCACCTAGCAGGTTGTCCTGTTCGTCGACCCAGGCGATCTGTTCAGCATCCGAGGCCGCGCGATGGGCGGCCTCTTTGGCGTTGTCGACCATAAATCAGCCTTGATTGAGCAATTGACGCAGATCGATCACTGCGGCGTTGGCCCGGGAAATGTAATTGGCCATGACCAGCGAGTGGTTAGCCAACACACCGAAACCGCTGCCATTGAGGATCATCGGACTCCAGACCGGCTCTTGCGAGGCTTCCAGTTCACGAATGATCTGACGCACGCTGACCGTGGCGTTTTTCTTGGCCAATACATCGGCGAAGTCGACTTCAATGGCGCGCAACAGATGGGACAGTGCCCAAGCCTGTCCACGGGCTTCGTAGAACACGTTGTCGATCTGCATCCACGGGGTCTCGACAATTTCTTCGTCGACCTGTGGCACTTGCCCCGGCGCGAGGACTTCGGTTTTCAGCGCGGTGTTGAGTTTGACCCGGCCGACGCTGGCCGACAGACGTTGTGACAGCGAACCCAGTCGGGTGCCCACGTCACCCAGCCAGTTGTTCAGGTTGTCGGCGCGGGCATAGAACAGTGCGCTTTTCTGGCTCGGATCGGACAGACGCGCCTGATAGCGGCTCAGGGAATTGATGCCTTCCTGATACTCGGACTCACTGGAAGGCAGCACCCAGCTTTTGTTGTCGAAGTTGAAACGCGGTTCGGCCTTGGCCAGATCGGCGTCTTCGGCCGATTGCGACTGGGAGCGGGCGAAGTCTTTACGCAGGGCACGGCTCAGGTCTCGGACCTGGACCAGCACGCCATATTCCCAGCTCGGCATGTTGTCCATCCACAGGCCTGGCGGGAAACGGTCGTTGGAAATATAGCCACCCGGCTTGGTCAGCAACGTTCCGGCGACGGTCTTGAGGGTTTCCACCGTCGTGTAGCCGACGACCATCTGCTTGCCTTCTTTTTCGGCAGCGACCTGGGCATTTTGCTGGACCGGGAAGAGCGCAGGCTCTGCACTCCAGTACCAACCCAAGGCAATCGTCACAAGCAGGTAAAGGCCGATCAGTGTGGCCAGCGCCCGGCTGAACAGCAGGCCGCCAAAGTAACTGCGGGTGGCCGATTCAGGTGCAGCGGCACGTTCAGGCGCGCTGCCCGCGCGGTTCTTCCAGTCCAGCATGGCGATATCCTTTCAATCACTTGAGTTCATCGGTTCGACCACAACCATACAACAACGTGCCTTTGGCCGGCACCCGTCGTTGGGCTTATCCAGAAAATTGGCGTAGAAAGACCAGCCACCCTTGCCAATGAACTCAAGTGTGCATGCCCGCTTTAATGCCCCCTGAGCACTATTGAAATCTGCCGCACCTCTCCCGGCGTGAAAAGATGGGCGATACCTTCGCCGTCTGTTGTGCGCTGGACAGTCTGTCCGTCCACGGTCGCGATGTAGCTGCGCTGCACCAGCGTCTCGCCCGTGAAGCTGTCGATCAGGCGGAAAATTCTGGGTGTCCGAGAGGGCTGGGGCGGCGGATTGTTCATCAATTCCATGACCTTGCAGTCAAAGGCCTGCGCCGCAATCGGCCAGTCACCGTAGTCGGCTTCAGCCCTGACCAGCCACCTCTCACCCCGCTCAATCTGGTCAAGCACTTCGCTGTCGATATCGATCAGCAAACCGGCACGCAACTCGCTCAGGCCTTCGATGGGTTGCCGATCGTTCAACGCCTGACGAACATGATCCATCGCTTCCTCGCCTGGACAAGCATGCTGGCGCTCCCACGTGGTCAGATGAACGTCTTGGACCAGCCTCATGCCAGCGTCTCGGCGTTCCACTCGTCGGAGCCCATGGTCCGGCTGATTTCATGTCTCCAGTAAATGCGTCGGTAGCTGAAGTGAACCTTCTCCAGCTGGGTAATGTGCGCAGTGCCCGCATCTTGACAGTGGGGCAAAAGCACCTCGGCACCGATGATTACCGCGTCCTCAAGCTCCATCGTGTAGAAATGCTCCTGCGTGCCATGTGCCGAGGTGCGATACCACTCGACGCGGCACTTGCTGAGCAGCTCCCCGGAACACAAGGCGATGTTGATCAATGGGGACGCCTTGTCGATGGACTTGGTAATGACCAAGGGCTTGTGCATCCGGCGCCCTGCTCCTGACCCTTTGGGCACAAAAATTCCATGGCTCAGGGCTTGAATCATGATCTGGTCTTCACGACCCAGTTGGTAGACGTTGCCCACTGACGCTTCAGTGAAGGCGCCTGCGCTGATGAGGCCTTGTCGTTCGCCTTTGAGCGTCATGAAAGCGGGGGTTGGCATGATGGGGCTCCTTTTTAGTTGGGTTGCGGGGCGGGGAAGTGCTGGGGCTCGTCGTACATGTCTTCGATTCCGTCGAAGGGCGTCCAGGGTTTGGCGAGTGCGAGGGTGATGAGGTAGCGTTCTTCAGTCGGATTTCGGTAGTCCTCGAAACGCCCCAGAGCGAGCGTGACCTGATACTTATCGCTCGCTTGCCAATTAGATTGCCCATGCAGAATCCCTTTCTGCAGATAGGCCCGCCATTCAGGTGTATCGACGATCGTGGGATTGTTCCGCAGCCCCTTCGCGACCCAGCCTTTGGCAAACAACTGGTCTTGCAGGTCGATCACAACTTTCAGGGCGTCGTCGATCAGTAATGGCTCGATTTGCGGAGACATGAGGACGTCTTCAATGACGTTGTCATTAAATGTAATCGTGAAAAAACGAGCCAAAGGCGTATCAAATCCATATTGCGGGTCGATAAATCGCAAGCGAGCATCGGTCTTGGGAATTCCGCCCCAGACATGTCCGCGTATCAGTGGACTGAAAGGGGCCGTAGAGTTTTTCCGCATCTCTTCATATGTCCCGCCTATTTCCAAAGCAATTTCCGGATCATCCCAAAGAGGCTGCTGCAACTGACGTATGGCGACCACCAACAAAACAACCAGAAACAGCAGGCCTGCACCATGACGTAAGCAGGGACGACGCTGCAACAGACTCACAGGATTGCGCCGCCCGATGCGATCTCGCTGATCGATTGCACCAATGCAGTACGGTTGTAATTGTTGAGCATGTGATCAAAGCGTTCTGCTGCTCGGAGTACGAATGCCATTCTCTGGTTGATGTCCGACAAATCCGCAAACGGGCTATTGTCAAACTCGATGGTGCGATCATCTTCAACACGCTGGCATTGGCTGGTGAGCGTCAACTCGATAGCCTGAGCGACACCTGAAGGAAAACCAGTCACGTAGGATGCGTGGTTGCCGCGCAGCAACGTCACCAATTGCCGATCCTCATAAATAGTTGGCTGGAGGATGTTGCGCTGCTCGTGCCAGGCTAAATACTCGACGCTCGCGGTGATACTTCCCGCTTCTATTGCCTCGAAAGCTTGCAGTACCAGTGGGTAAACCTGTCCGAAACGAAGCTTTCTCTGGCCCACGGGCCACAACACCGGAAACTTCGAATGCCCATAAATTCCTCCCCGGGCGCCCAGGCAATTCTTAAACTCCTGCCACCCACGCTTCGCATAAAACGCATGCAACGGAAAAACATCCAGAAACAGCGTGGTATTCCCCAACGCCATCATGTCGTGCACATGCCGGAACTGCTGCTGTACCAGAGACAAGTCTTCCCCGGCTAAACGGATATCCACTGAGGGAACAGGATTGCGCGCATCCGCAGCCTTATAGTCACGCAAGGCATCTGCCTGTTCGGACATCCTGTCCGGGGTCAAAAGCCCGGACTCACGGCGACTGTCGCGCAAACGCTGGCGTGACTCATGCTCTTCGCGAATACTTTCAACACTCTGCGCCGCATGCAACAACCCGCAGCCAACCTGCTTGGAAGCAAACGCCGCCAGTCCGGCCCACTGAAACCTTGGGTCATGCAGCCACAACCGGGCGTAGGCAGCGTTGATCGCACGGTTGCGTTCCACCGGGTCCGCTATCAATTCGCCGTTCGGTGCGACGATCTCTTCTGCCTCGCGCTGGTAGCGACGCCAAAGGCATGAGCACGTAAGGATCGGTACGTCAGTGACCAAGGTCTTGCTGCCGTACAGGCGCACCTCTGTGCATTCGCAGTCAGCAACGGGAATGTTGTTGTGGTTCAGGCGCTGGTCATCGCAAGGGTGCTGTTCAAAACACTGAGTCATGATTTACAGATGGCTTCCAGGGGAATCCCTGAACCCTAACAGCCGCAATTCCCGCCTGAACCCTGCCAACGAAAAATCAGAATTCCCTGACAGATGCGGTTCGCTGGACGTAACGAAATTGCCGTAAAACGAACAGGAAAGATCGCAAGTGGCGCATTCTCGGGTGTCTGGTCGACACAGAACCGCCGAACAAGACCAGCCAGTCACAAACTGAATGAGGCTGATTAACAGATAATTGCCTTACGACTCTCATCCCATTGAAAAGAGGTGCTAGCATAGGGCCACCAGTCGATCTCAGCATTTACCCTAACAGTAGTCAGGATATGACCGAGCCAGAAGACCCCAGCCGTGAGCGCCTCAAGCACCACTTTGCCCAGCGGGTAATTCATCAGGCACGTCAAATTCTTGAGATCTGGCAGCGCCTGCAACGCAGCGAGTGGTCCACCACCGACTTATCGGAACTGAGCGAGGCCAACCTGCGCCTGCTGCGGTTTGCCGAGCGTTTCGAGCAACCGGAACATACGCAACTGGCGCGTCACATCGGTCAGTCGCTGGAGGCTGTCGACGCCAATCGCGGACGCCTCAGCAGCGGGCTGATCACCGATCTCAATCGCTTGATGCAACGCCTGTCGCGCACCGGCCTGCGACATGGCGATCAGCTTGAGCAAACCTTGCTGCCACCCCTGCGCAAGCCGATCTATGTGATGCTGCAAGATCACGACCGCGCCGAGCGCCTGGCCAAGCAACTGGAGTTTTTCGGACTCAGCGCCCAGTCCCTGGACAGCGTTGCAGCCTTTCGCGCGTCGATGGTTGAGCGCCTGCCCGCCGCCATCGTCATGGACGTGGATTTCAGTGGTGCCGGTATAGGCCTGAAACTGGCCGCCGAAGCCCAGGAAGGTCTCGACCAGCGCCTGCCACTGTTATTCTTCAGCCTGCACGAAACCGACACTCCGACCCGCCTCGCCGCCGTGCGTGCCGGTGGCCAGGAATTTCTCACCGGCACCCTGGAGGCTTCGAGCCTGCTGGAGAAAATCGAAGTCCTGACCTGTGTCGCGCAGTACGAGCCTTATAAAGTGCTGATCATCGATGACTCCCGCGCCCAGGCCCTGCACACCGAACGCCTGTTGAACAGCGCCGGGATCGTCACGCGCACATTGATCGATCCAATTCAGGCCATGGCCGAGCTCTCGGACTTTCAACCTGACCTGATCATCCTCGACATGTACATGCCTACCTGCACCGGTACGGAACTGGCCAAGGTGATCCGTCACAACGACCGCTACGTCAGCGTGCCGATCATTTACCTGTCGGCCGAAGACGATCTGGACAAGCAGCTCGACGCCATGAGCGAGGGCGGCGACGACTTCCTGACCAAGCCAATCAAGCCGCGCCACCTGATTACCACCGTGCGCAACCGCGCGGCACGGGCGCGCAATCTGAAAGCCCGGATGGTCCGCGACAGCCTTACCGGCCTGTACAACCACACGCACATTTTGCAATTGCTTGAAGACTGCAGCTTCCGCTCCCGCCGCGAGAATAAGCCGCTGTGCTTTGCAATGCTCGACATCGACCACTTCAAACGCGTCAATGACAGCCACGGCCACCCCATGGGCGACCGGGTGATCAAAAGCCTGGCGCTGTTCTTGAAGCAACGCTTGCGCAAGACCGACTTCATCGGCCGTTACGGCGGCGAAGAGTTCGCGATCGTCATGCCCGATACCGACCTCGCATCGGCTTACTCGGTGCTGGATGAAATTCGTCAGCGCTTTGCCGAAATTCACTACCCCGCCCAGCCTCAAGACCTTTGGTGCACGTTCAGTGCCGGCGTGGTGGAGCTGTGCGAGCACTCCGACAGCCTGATGATGGCCAGCCAGGCGGATGAGGCGCTATACCGTGCCAAGGACGCCGGACGGAATCGTGTTCAGGCCGCACGAACATCACGGCAAAGTGCCACTTTTTTATCAGAATCCACTGATTCGGTCACAACCCTGTAACACAAACGCAATAAATTCAGGCGCTTACCATTCTGCCCTTGGTAGATCCGCTATGCGCCTGAAATTGCTGACCAATCTCAACACCCTCCTTTTAGTCGCCGTATGCGTGGCCCTCGGCGCCACGCTGTGGTGGTCGCAAAAAGCCCTGGAGCGCCCTTATCTTCTGATGGAGCGCTATCTGGGCCTGTCCCGGCAGTTTCAGAATGACGTTGCGCGCAATATCGGGGACTACCTCGCCAGCGGCGATGCCCTGCGTCTGAGCAGCGCCAGTCAGGCCACTGATGACTTGCAAAAGGAGCTTGGCGAGTTGCCGCCGGCGCTGGCCGACACCTTGCGCCCAAGCCTGTCGAACCTCGATGAATTCAGCAAAACCGATCTGTTGGCCGCCGGCAAACTCGCGGGCGACCCACAAGCGCTGCTGCTGCAAGCCGAACGCGAACTCGGCGCCAGCCTCGACCAACTCAGCCATTACGCGAGCGGCGACGCGACTTACCTGACGCCGCTACTCACCGCCTCTCAACACCTGGGCAAATTGTCTCTGGCCCGAGACAAACTGGTGAGCAGCGGCCGCAGCGAACTGGCCGCCGACGTCGAACGCGAAGTGGCCAACATCCGTACGCAGGCGGACCTGCTGGGCCGTTTGCCATTGCTAGGCGTCACCGCCAAGGGCGAGTCGAACACCGATGATTTCGCCTCGATGATGGGCCTGGAGAGCAACGAGAAAGCGGCCGCCGAAGACGCGGGAGTCGGTCTCAAGCGTGAACTCAACAGCCTGCTCTCGCGCTACCCGGCCGAACTGTCCCGCACGCGCGATCAGATCCAGAAACGCACCGATCTAAGCGTGGCCACCCACCTGAAAATCGCCGATGTACAGCAAGCCATTGCCCGACTCGAACCCGTGGTCCGTGCCCAGCACGGACAAATCCAGGGCGAAGTACGATTGATGCAGGGTCTGATGATCGGCCTCATCCTGCTGATCGCCTTACTCATCGACACCCTGCAGCGGCGCCTGGCCCGAACCCTGACCAACCTGGCGCCGGCCCTGTCCACCTGGGCAGAAGGTGACTTCAGCCGGGACATCGAACTGGGTAACACCAATCGCGAATTGCACGATATTCAGGCGTCGCTCAATCGCTTGCGCGCCTACCTGGTGGATCTGGTCGGGACCATTCGTCTCAACGCCGAGCAAGTCGCCGGCAGCAGCCGGACCCTGGCCGATTTGAGTAATGACCTGCACAGCGGCGCCGAACATCAGGCAGGCGACACGGCACTGATCCGCGACTCTCTCGGTGAACTGGAGGCGACCATCCAACAGGTCGCCGGCGATGCCAGCCAGGCAGCCGATGCCAGTCGTCATGCGGGCCTGGCCGTTGAGCATGGCCAGAAAGTCATCGGCTTGAGCCTTACCGGCTTGCATGCGCTGGTGGGTGAAGTGCAGGGTAACGCGCAGATGATCGAGCACCTGGCCGAAGAATCGGCAACCATCGGCGGCGTGCTGACGGTGATCCGCTCGATTGCCGACCAGACCAACCTGCTGGCCCTGAACGCCGCCATCGAAGCGGCTCGCGCCGGGGAAATGGGGCGAGGGTTTGCGGTGGTCGCGGAAGAGGTTCGCTCACTGGCGCAACGCACCGCCGGGGCTACGGCAGAAATTCAGACATTAATAGCTGGCCTGCAAACCGCCGCGCGTCAATCAGTGGAGGGCATGCGCGCGCAGGTTGAGCATGCCGAAGCCACGGCGAACCAGGCGCAAGCGGCCGACGGGGCGCTGGATAGAATCGTCGGGGCCATCCAGACCATTTCCGACACCGCCGTGCGCATCGCCGATGTTACCGCCCAGCAGAGCGGCGCGGTCAGCGAGATTCGCCACCACAGTGAGCGAATTCATCAATTGGGCGGGGATAACTTGCTGCGCATTGGTGAGGGGCGTGAACAAGGGGAGAACCTTTTGGTGCTGGGCGGACGGCTGCGTACCGCCGTTCAGGCCTTTCGCGTCTGAAAACCCGCTCCCATAGGGGGATAGTGATCGTTCCCACGCTCCGCGTGGGAATGCCTCAATGAACGCTCTGCGTCCGCTTTTGGGACGCAGAGCGTCCCGGACTGCATTCCCACGCGGAGCGTAGGAACGATCAAGGCAACTAACGCAACTGTCCGCTATCATGCCCCCTATTCCGATACGCGAGATTGTCATGCGCCGTTTGCTCTGCCTGCTGCTTTTAGTGCTCGCCCTGCCGGCCACCGCCGGCGGGTTGCCGGACACCCGACCCAGTTCCACCTTGGGCGCGATCAACAACAGCGCCGACTTCCTGCCGGTGCGCGAAGCCTTTCAATTGAGCCTGGTAGCCAGCACACCGCAATCGATCAAGCTGCGTTTCGTCGCCACCGAGGGGTATTACCTCTATCGCCATCGCTTCCAGTTTCGGGCTGAGCCGGCCGATGTAAGCCTGGGCGCCGCAATACTGCCCAAGGGCGAGCAGAAGCACGACGAGTACTTCGGCGATGTCGAGGTTTATCACGGCGTTGTTGACGTAGAAATACCGCGCACCGACCAACGCGCCTTCACACTGGTCGTGACGTATCAGGGCTGCGCGGACAAAGGCCTGTGCTATCCGCCGGAAACCGAGCGCCTGAGCATTGATGGCATCGGCACCCCGACCTTGGCGCAAAGCGTCGGCTGGCGCGAACTTGCACTGTTCTTCCTCGCCGGCCTGGGTTTGACGTTCACCCCTTGCGTACTGCCCATGCTGCCCATCCTTTCCGGCGTGGTGCTGCGTGGCCAGGTCGGTGGTTTGCGCGGCTTCAACCTGTCCCTGGCCTACGTGCTGCCGATGGCCACCTGCTTCGCCCTGCTCGGCGCACTGATGGGGATGTTCGGCGCGCAGCTCAATCTTCAGGCGCGCCTGCAATCGGCCTGGGTGCTGGTGCCGTTTGCGACGTTCTTTGCAATATTTGCCCTGGCAATGTTCGGCGTATTCGAACTCAAGCTGCCGCAGGCCATCAGCAGTCGCCTGGATCGCATCGCCGGCCGCACTGAAGGCGGTTCGCTGTGGGGCGCCGCTGTGTTGGGCGTGGTGTCCAGCCTGCTGGTTTCGCCCTGCGTTTCTGCCCCGCTGGCCGGTGCGCTGCTGTACATCAGCGCCAGCGGCGATGCGTTGGGTGGTGGCCTGAAACTGTTCATGCTTGGTCTGGGCATGGGCGCGCCGCTGTTGCTGGTCGCCACCGGTGGCGCGGCCTGGCTGCCCAAAAGCGGGCCTTGGCTGGTCTATGTGAAAAACGCGATCGGGGTGTTGTTGCTGGGATTGGCGATCGGCCTTCTCAGCCGTGTATTGCCGGGCCAGATCACCTTGTTGCTGATCGGTTTGCTGGCCGCGGGTGTCGGGTTGTTCATGGGCGCTCTGGAGTTCGTCTACAAACCCCCTCGCAAACGCCTCGGCCAGTTGCTCGGGATGTTCCTGCTGTTTTACGCGTTGTCGTGCTGGTTTGGGGCTTTCAGCGGCCAGACCGATCCGTTCAATCCCATTGGCCAATCGCGGGCGATTGCGAGTAACGAACCGGCGCAAAACACCGGAACCTGGCAAACAGTCAGCACGCCTTCAGAGCTGGACCGAGTACTCGCCGATGCTCAAGCTTCCGGCACCCCGCTGCTGCTCGACTGGTATGCCGACTGGTGCATCAGCTGCAAAGTCATCGAGCGCGAAGTCCTCAACGACGCCAAAGTCGTCGAACGCCTGCAAGGCTATCGACTGGTCCGTTTCGACATCACCGCCAGCAATACCGAGCAACGCGCTCTGCTCGACCGTTACAAACTGTTCGGCCCTCCCGCCTTGATGTTTTTTGGCAAGGACGGCGTTGAACGCGCCGATGTGCGAGTGATCGGCGAGATCAATGCCGCAGACTTCGCCGAACGTGTTGCACGGGCAAATGACCAGATTTAAACACCCGGTCACATATTTCGCGCAAACATCGGCTATCGTGCTGGCTATTGCATAGAACTGGACAGTCACAAAGCCTTTGCGGCATAGTCGCCGAGTTCTGACTCTTGCTCACAGATAACAAGGAACAGCAGATGGCGACCCTATTGGTGCTGCACGGCCCTAACCTGAACTTGCTCGGCACCCGTGAACCGGGCACCTACGGCGCTACGACACTGGCGCAGATCAACCAGGATCTGGAACGCCGCGCCCGTGAAGCCGGCCACCATTTGCTGCACCTGCAAAGCAACGCCGAGTACGAATTGATCGACCGCATCCATGCCGCTCGCGGCGAAGGTGTGGACTTCATTCTGATCAATCCAGCAGCTTTTACGCACACAAGTGTCGCATTACGTGACGCGCTGCTGGCGGTGAGCATCCCATTCATCGAAGTGCATTTGTCTAACGTGCACAAACGCGAACCTTTCCGCCATCACTCTTACTTCTCCGACGTAGCGGTGGGAGTGATCTGCGGCCTTGGCGCCAGCGGTTATCGACTGGCCCTGGAGGCTGCACTAGAGCAGCTTGAACAACAAGCTATACGCCCCTGACCGACCCTTGGGAGTTGATGATTCATGGATATCCGTAAAGTTAAGAAACTGATCGAACTGCTGGAAGAGTCCGGCATCGACGAGCTCGAGATCAAGGAAGGCGAAGAGTCCGTACGCATCAGCCGTCATAGCAAAACCCCGGCTCAGCAGTACTACGCGCCGGCTCCAATGCACGCTCCGGCACCAGCGCCTGTTGCTGCTGCTCCGGTTGCCGCTGCTGCCGCACCGGCTGCTCCGGCCGCGCCTGTCCTGAACGGCACCGTTGCCCGTTCGCCGATGGTCGGTACGTTCTATCGCAAATCTTCGCCATCCTCGCCGTCCTTCGTTGAAGTCGGCCAGACCGTGAAGAAAGGTGACACCCTGTGCATCGTCGAAGCCATGAAGATGATGAACCACATCGAAGCTGAAACCAGCGGTGTGATCGAATCCATCCTCGTCGAAGACGGCCAGCCGGTTGAGTACGACCAACCGCTGTTCACCATCGTTTGAACCGCGGAGAAACTTTGATGACTGCGAAGTTGGAAAAAGTTCTGATCGCCAACCGCGGTGAGATTGCCCTGCGGATCCTGCGTGCCTGCAAAGAGATGGGCATCAAGACTGTCGCCGTTTACTCCAAGGCCGACAAAGAACTGATGCACCTGGGCCTGGCAGACGAATCCGTCTGCATCGGTCCGGCCTCGGCCGCGCACTCTTACCTGCACATCCCGGCCATCATCGCCGCGGCTGAAGTGACCGGCGCTACCGCCATTCACCCAGGCTACGGCTTCCTCGCGGAAAACGCTGATTTCGCTGAACAGGTCGAGAACTCCGGCTTCGCCTTCATTGGCCCGAAAGCCGACACCATTCGCCTGATGGGCGACAAGGTATCGGCCAAGCACGCCATGATCGCTGCGGGCGTTCCAACCGTTCCGGGTTCCGACGGCCCTCTGCCTGAAGACGAAGAAACCGCTCTGCGCATTGGTCGCGAAGTCGGTTACCCGGTGATCATCAAGGCCGCTGGCGGCGGCGGTGGTCGCGGCATGCGCGTTGTGCATAACGAAGAAGACCTGATCTCCTTCGCAAAACTGACCCGCACCGAAGCAGGCGCGGCGTTCGGTAACCCAATGGTCTATCTGGAAAAATTCCTGACCAACCCACGCCACGTGGAAGTCCAGGTACTTTCCGACGGTCAGGGCCAGGCCATCCATCTGGGCGACCGCGATTGCTCGCTGCAACGTCGTCACCAGAAGGTTCTCGAAGAAGCGCCGGCACCGGGCATCGACGAGAAAGCACGCCAGGAAGTCCTCGCTCGCTGCGTCAAGGCGTGCATCGACATCGGCTACCGTGGCGCCGGCACCTTCGAGTTCCTTTACGAGAACGGCCATTTTTACTTCATCGAGATGAACACTCGTGTCCAGGTAGAACACCCGGTTTCGGAAATGGTCACCGGCATCGACATCGTCAAGGAGATGCTCAGCATCGCCGCTGGCAACAAATTGTCGTACACCCAGGACGACGTGGTGATCCGCGGTCACGCCCTGGAATGCCGTATCAACGCCGAAGACCCGAAAACCTTCATGCCAAGCCCTGGCACGGTCAAGCATTTCCACGCACCAGGCGGCAACGGCGTTCGCGTCGATTCGCACCTGTACAGTGGCTATGCCGTTCCGCCGAACTACGATTCGTTGATCGGCAAGCTGATCACCTACGGCGCAACCCGTGAAGAAGCCATGGCGCGCATGCGCAATGCGCTGGACGAAATCGTTGTCGACGGGATCAAGACCAACATCCCGCTGCACCGCGACCTGGTCCGCGATGAAGGCTTCTGCAAAGGTGGTGTGAACATTCACTACCTTGAGCACAAGCTCGCTGGCGAGAAGCACTAAGCTTCGACCCCATCAACAAAGCCGCCTTCGGGCGGCTTTGTTGTTTCTGGGTATTTCTTATGATCCACGACAGTCCCCGTAGCAGCTGGCGAAGCCTGCGTTCGGCTGCGCAGCAGTCGTCAATCCCGGCAATGCGGTGTTTCAGGATTACGGTGCAATCGGGTTTTGCGACTGCTGCGCAGCCGAACGCAGGCTTCGCCAGCTGCTACAGGTGCGTGTTGCAACATGACTGTCCACCCCACTCCCACAAACGCCGCGCGCTCGCGTAAACTTGCGCGCTTCTCGCAGCCCGCTAGGCTGCAATCAATATTTTTCAAAGGTGCCCGCCATGCCTTGGCTGCAAGTCCGTCTCGCCATCAGCCCAGAACAAGCCGAAACCTACGAAGACGCTTTCCTTGAAGTGGGCGCTGTGTCGGTGACCTTCATGGACGCCGAAGATCAGCCGATCTTCGAGCCAGAACTCAATACCACGCCGCTGTGGTCGCACACGCACCTGCTGGCCCTGTTCGAAGGCGGCACCGAAGCCGCCAGCGTATTGGCCCATCTTGAGCTGCTGACCGGCAGCCCGCTGCCCGAGCATCACAGCGAAGTCATCGAAGACCAGGACTGGGAACGCAGCTGGATGGACGGTTTCCAGCCAATGCGTTTCGGTCAGCGCCTGTGGATCGTCCCGAGCTGGCATGCCGCGCCCGAGCCAGACGCCGTGAACCTGCTGCTGGACCCGGGCCTGGCGTTCGGCACGGGCACCCACCCGACCACCGCGCTGTGCCTGGAGTGGCTCGATGGCCAGGACCTGAAAGACTGCAACGTGCTGGATTTCGGCTGCGGCTCGGGCATTCTGGCAATTGCCGCCCTGCTGCTGGGCGCCAAGGAAGCCGTCGGCACCGACATCGACGTTCAGGCACTCGAAGCCTCCCGCGACAACGCCGGGCGCAACAACATTGCCGACGCACTCTTCCCTCTGTATCTGCCGGAAGATCTGCCGCCGGTCAAAGCTGATGTGCTGGTCGCCAACATCCTTGCCGGGCCATTGGTTGCCCTGGCCCCTCAGCTGTCCGGCCTGGTGAAAACGGGCGGGCGTCTGGCGTTGTCCGGCATCCTCGCCGAACAAGGGGAAGACGTTGCCGCCGCCTACGCGCAAGACTTCGATCTGGACCCGATTGCCAATCGCGATGGCTGGGTGCGCATTACCGGCCGTCGGCGCTAGAATGAACGCCTGCATAAACCGGATCGCCGCATGACCGATAGCTTTGTCACCCAGTGCCCGCATTGCCAAACCAGCTTCCGCGTCAGCCATGCTCAGTTGAGCGTGGCCCGTGGAGTGGTTCGTTGCGGCTCCTGCTTGCAGGTATTCAACGCCGCCAAACAATTGCTGGAACAACGGGCCGGCAAAGAAGCCGTCAAACCGGTCGCCCCGGTCATCGTTGAACCGCCGGTGCAACGCGCCATCAGCCAAAAGCAGTGGACGGCCTCCGAACTGGATCTGGACAGCCTGGACCTGGACGAAGAGCTCGCTCGGCTCGAACAGCGGGAAATCCAGCCGACAACAGAGTTTGGCCGGCACCGTGAAGACGGTCTCAGTGCTCGCCGCGACTCTGTCGAAAACGACGAGGAGCCGTGGTCCGACAGCCTCTTTAGCGAGTCCGCCGCCGACCGCGCCCAGTCAGCAGAAACGGAACAGCAGGAAACAGAACCGGAAACAAACAAACACTCGCGAACCGAGCCTTCTTTTTCGCTGGAACCGGTTGATCCGGACGACGAACCCCAGGTGCCCCATCTGCGCCTGCACGATCCACTCGACGCCCCCCTCCCCCACGAACGCCTGACGGCGACCGAAGAGCTAGACGACAACCTGCCGTCCATCGAACCGTTGCGCAAGCGTCGCGAGCGCAGTGAGCCGGGCGTGCGCGCCGAGGTATTGCAAGACCTGACCGACGATCCACTGCAACTGGATTGGCAAAAACGTCGATCCCCCTGGGGTCGGCGGTTGTTCTGGTTGCTCCTGGTACTGCTCGGCGCCGCCGCGCTCGCGGGCCAATACATTGCCTACCAATTCGACGAACTGGCTCGGCAGGACCAGTACCGCCCATGGTTCCAGCAACTGTGCCCGAAAATCGGCTGCACAGTGCCGTCCAAAGTCGACATTGCCAAAATCAAAAGCAGCAACCTGGTGGTCCGCAGCCACCCGGAATTCAGTGGCGCACTGGTGGTCGATGCGATCATCTACAACCGCGCCCCGTTCTCCCAGCCTTTCCCGTTGCTGGAACTGCGCTTTGCCGACCTTAATGGCCATTTGATCGCCAGCCGTCGCTTCAAACCCGGCGAGTACCTCAATGGCGACCTCGAAGGCATGGCGGAAATGCCGCCGCAAACGCCAATCCATATCGCGCTGGATATTCTCGACCCAGGCGCCAAAGCGGTGAACTACAGCCTGAGCTTCCACTCTCCCGAGTGAAACGCTTTACCGTTTCAGGCCTGACGGCAGATTCTTGACTTTGGTCACCACACCAAACTGCTGGCAATAACAGAATAGCTGTTCAGATTTTGTTCAATTCAGCCTTTATCCAGTCATCGAGAGCGGGTATCATGCCAACCCTTTTTCGAACTCTAATGATCCGGCCCCACAACAGGGAAGTCCTATGTCGGCGGTACGCATCGGTCCATACACATTGCAAAACGGCTTGATTCTCGCCCCGATGGCGGGGGTCACCGACCAACCCTTTCGTCAGCTGTGCAAGCGATTGGGCGCGGGACTGGTGGTCTCGGAAATGGTTACCAGCGACATGAGTTTGTGGAACACCCGCAAATCGCGGATGCGCATGATCCACGAAGGTGATCCCGAGCCACGCTCGGTCCAGATCGCCGGTGGTGATGCGCAAATGCTGGCGGACGCGGCCCGGGCCAACGTCGAACTGGGCGCGCAGATTATTGATATCAACATGGGTTGTCCGGCGAAGAAGGTCTGCAACAAGGCTGCCGGCTCCGCACTGTTGAAGGATGAAGCATTGGTCACCGAGATCCTGCAGGCCGTGGTGGCTGCGGTTGATGTCCCGGTGACGCTGAAGATCCGTACCGGCTGGGACCGGGACAACAAGAATGGTTTGACGGTGGCGAAGATCGCCGAACAGGCAGGCATTACGGCGTTGGCGGTCCATGGCCGCACCCGTGCCGATCTGTACACCGGTGAAGCCGAGTACGACACCATTGCCGCGATCAAGCAGGCGGTGTCGATACCGGTCTTCGCCAATGGCGATATCGATTCACCCGAGAAGGCCCGGTACGTGCTCGACGCGACCGGTGCCGATGGTTTGTTGGTAGGCCGGGCCGCCCAGGGGCGGCCATGGATTTTTCGTGAGATCGAGCACTTCCTGCGTACCGGCGAGAAACTCCCGGCGCTGGAACTGATCGAGGTGGAACGCATTCTGCTAGAGCATCTGGCCGCCCTGCACGTTTTCTATGGAGACGTGATGGGTGTCCGTATCGCTCGAAAGCATGTGGGCTGGTATCTCGCAACCTTGCCGGGCGCCAGGGAGTTTCGCGCCCACTTCAATCGTTTGGAAGATACGGAAACACAATGCGCCAACGTTCAGGGCTTCTTCGCCGAACGTTACAAGAGCCTGACAGGGGACGAAAAAGGGGTGGCCGCATGACGATGATGACCGAGACTTTAGTGAGTGGAACTGCACCCGTGAGCGACAACGTAAATTTGAAACAGCACCTCAATACGCCCAGCGAAGAAGGCCAGACCCTTCGCGGGAGTGTCGAGAAGGCGCTGCACAATTATTTCGCCCACCTTGAGGGCGCTGCCGTCACGGATGTGTACAACCTGGTGCTCTCCGAAGTCGAGGCTCCCCTGCTCGAGTGCGTGATGAACTACGTCAAGGGCAACCAGACCAAGGCCAGCGAGCTGCTCGGGCTCAACCGAGGCACGCTGCGCAAGAAACTCAAGCAGTACGATTTGCTGTAAGCATTTAATCAAACCAGAAAGGCGCCCGCGTAAAACCGGTCGCCTTTTTTGCTGACTTCCTTTGCTTTTGATGGAAATTGAGATGACCGACCAGACTACCCGCCTGCCGATCCGCCGCGCCTTGATCAGCGTTTCCGACAAGACAGGGATCCTCGAATTCGCCAAGGAGCTAGAAGCCCTGGGCGTCGAGATCCTCTCTACTGGCGGGACGTTCAAGCTGTTGCGCGACAACGGCGTTGCCGCAGTGGAAGTCGCTGACTACACCGGTTTCGCGGAAATGATGGACGGTCGGGTGAAAACCCTGCACCCGAAAATCCACGGTGGGATCCTCGGTCGTCGCGGTACCGATGACGCCATCATGAGCGAGCACGGCATCAAGCCGATCGATCTGGTTGCGGTCAACCTGTACCCGTTCGAAGCCACCATCAACAAGCCTGGCTGCGACCTGCCGACTGCCATCGAGAACATCGACATCGGCGGCCCGACCATGGTCCGCTCGGCGGCCAAGAACCACAAAGACGTGGCCATCGTGGTCAACGCCAGCGACTACGCCAGCGTTCTCGAAGGCCTCAAGGCCGGCGGCCTGACCTACGCTCAGCGTTTCGACCTGATGCTCAAGGCGTTCGAACACACTGCCGCCTACGACGGCATGATCGCCAACTACATGGGCACCGTGAACCAGGCCGCTGACACCCTCAGCACTGAAGGTCGCAGCGAGTTCCCGCGCACCTTCAACAGCCAGTTCGTCAAGGCCCAGGAAATGCGTTACGGCGAGAACCCGCACCAGAGCGCGGCGTTCTACGTGGAAGCCAAGCCGGCCGAAGTCGGCATCGCCACCGCGACCCAACTGCAAGGCAAAGAACTGTCGTACAACAACGTGGCCGACACTGACGCCGCGCTGGAATGCGTGAAGAGCTTCGTCAAGCCGGCCTGCGTGATCGTCAAGCACGCCAACCCGTGCGGCGTGGCCGTGAGCCCGGACGCCGAAGGCGGTATCCGCCAGGCCTACGAACTGGCGTATGCAACCGATACCGAATCGGCGTTCGGCGGCATCATCGCGTTCAACCGCGAGCTGGATGCTGAAACCGCCAAGGCCATCGTCGAGCGTCAGTTCGTCGAAGTGATCATCGCCCCAAGCGTCAGCGAAGAAGCCCGCGCCATCGTTGCAGCCAAAGCCAACGTGCGCTTGCTGGCCTGCGGCGAATGGTCGGCTGATCGCGCCGCTGCATGGGACTACAAACGCGTCAACGGTGGCCTGCTGGTGCAGAGCCGCGATATCGGCATGATCGGCGCCGATGACCTGAAAGTGGTGACCAAGCGCGCACCGACCGAACAGGAAATCAACGACCTGATCTTCGCCTGGAAAGTGGCCAAGTACGTCAAGTCCAACGCTATCGTCTACGCCAAGAACCGTCAGACCATCGGTGTCGGCGCCGGCCAGATGAGCCGTGTGAACTCCGCCCGTATCGCGGCGATCAAGGCCGAACACGCCGGTTTGCAGGTGCAGGGCGCGGTCATGGCATCGGATGCCTTCTTCCCGTTCCGCGACGGCATCGACAACGCGGCCAAGGTCGGCATCACTGCGGTGATCCAGCCGGGCGGCTCAATGCGTGACAACGAAGTGATTGCTGCCGCTGATGAAGCCGGCATCGCCATGGTCTTCACCGGCATGCGCCATTTCAGGCACTGAGTGCAGCGACAAGCCTCAAGCTGCAAGTGACAAGTAAAAGCCGACCTGCGTCGCTCTTGCTGCCACTTGCAGCCTCACTAATTCAGAGCCGCACGCCGCACTTCAGAGCGATAGAGATTGCTCTCAACTTGCAGCTTGTAGCTTGTAGCTTCTCCGAAGGAGTCTCTCTTTGAACGTTTTGATCATTGGCAGCGGTGGCCGTGAACACGCTCTGGCCTGGAAAGTGGCTCAGGATCCGCGGGTACAGAAAGTGTTCGTGGCACCCGGTAACGCCGGCACCGCCATCGAAGCCAAGTGCGAGAACGTCGCTATCGACGTACTGGCTCTTGAGCAGCTTGCAGATTTCGCCGAGAAAAACGTTTCCCTGACCATCGTCGGCCCGGAAGTGCCGCTGGTGGCAGGCGTGGTCGATCTGTTCCGCAGCCGTGGCCTGGACTGCTTCGGTCCGACCGCTGGCGCGGCCCAGCTGGAAGGTTCGAAAGCCTTCACCAAGGACTTCCTCGCGCGCCACAAGATCCCGACCGCCGACTACCAGAACTTCACCGAGATCGAGCCAGCCCTGGCTTATCTGCGTGAAAAAGGCGCACCGATCGTGATCAAGGCCGATGGCCTGGCCGCCGGTAAAGGCGTGATTGTTGCCATGACTCTGGCAGAAGCCGAAGAGGCCGTGCGCGACATGCTCGCGGGCAACGCGTTCGGCGATGCCGGTTCGCGCGTGGTCATCGAAGAATTCCTGGACGGCGAAGAAGCCAGCTTCATTGTTATGGTCGACGGCAAGAACGTGCTGCCGATGGCCACCAGCCAGGACCACAAACGCGTCGGCGACGGCGACACCGGCCCGAATACCGGCGGCATGGGCGCTTACTCCCCGGCCCCGGTCGTGACGGCCGAAGTGCATCAGCGAGCCATGGACCTGGTGATCTGGCCGACCGTTCGCGGCATGGCCGAGGAAGGCAACGTCTACACTGGCTTCCTGTACGCAGGCCTGATGATCGACAAGGCTGGTAACCCAAAAGTCATCGAGTTCAACTGCCGTTTCGGCGATCCTGAGACCCAACCGGTGATGCTGCGTTTGCAGTCCAGCCTGGTCCTGCTGGTTGAAGCCGCTCTGGCTCAGGCGCTGGACAAGGTCGAAGCGCAATGGGATCCACGACCGAGCGTCGGTATCGTACTGGCCGCGGGTGGCTACCCGGGTGACTACGCCAAAGGCGTGGCCATCAACGGCCTGGATGCAGCCGCCGCACTGGAAGGCAAAGTCTTCCACGCGGGCACTGCGCTCAAGGACGGTCAAGTGGTAACGGCCGGTGGCCGTGTGCTTTGCGCCACCGCCATGGGCGCCAGTGTCGATGCGGCTCAGCAGCAGGCTTACAAGCTGGCAGACAAGATTGATTGGGAAGGCTGTTTCTACCGCAAGGACATTGGCTACCGTGCCATTGCCCGTGAACGTGGCGAAAGCCAGGAATAAGGCCATTCATTCGGCGAGGCGAGGGCCGCTGGTCCTTGCCGCACTATTGCGGCACCGCGCATAGTTATAATCTGGCATCAACCTACGAAGGGATTTCGCCGTGCGCTGGCTCAGGATTGCCATAAGCCTCACCGTCACTCTGCTGACCCTGCTCTGCATGCTCCCGGCCCAGGCCGCGCAAGGCAGTGGCTGGGCAGTATTGTTCGACGAACAGGGCGACCTGCAGCTAAACGACATCCGTTCCGCTCGCTATACCAATCAATTCAGCCCCATCGAACTCGATCGCCTCACGGCAGCCGAGCCCGATGGCGCGTTATGGCTGCGTTTCAGGCTGGCCCCCGGCAAGCACGAACAATTGCTGCGGGTGTTCGCACCCGATCTGTCGGCGCTCAATCTGTATGTACTCGACGGCGATACGCTGATCGAGCATATGAACACCGGTACCGGACAGCCACAGGCTGACCGCCCTCTGCCCAGCAGCGACTTCATGTTGCCGCTGCCGCAAAGTGACAAGCCCCTCGACGTCTACCTGCGACTGGTCTCCGACCATCGTTTGCGGCCTTACATCACCCTGCAATCGGCAATCACCACCGCGGCCGATCAGAACCAGACGTTGATTTACGGCCTGCTGTTCGGTTGCCTGGGCATGCTGATCCTGCACAACTTTGTGCGCTACGCCTACACGCGTTCGCGCAGTAGCCTATGGCTAGCCTGGTGTGAAGGGTTGTTGATGCTCAGTGTGCTGTTGCTACTGAACCTGGCCGGGCCATGGTTGCCGAACTGGCACGCTGTTCAGACCCCTGGCGCCTACCTCGCATTATTGCTGACGGCGCCGAGCGGCCTGATGCTCGCCAGGCGCTTCTTCGCCCCGCTCGGCCCTCACCCGCTGAACAAACTGCTGCTGGCGGACATTCTGCTCATCGTTGCCTGTGGCCTGCTGTTGTTGTTCGTCAACACATTGCCGCTGAACATCATTACCTACGCCCTGGTTGCCCTGGCAGGGCTGAGCATGCTTTTCGTCAGCGCCTATCACTGGCAAAAAGGTTATCGCCCGGCGCGGTTTTTCGTCGCGGCGATGGTGGTATTCAACATTGGCGCCCTGATCATGCTGCCCGCACTGCTGGGACTGACGCTGGTCGCGCCGCAAGGCCTGATCATCACGCTGCTGGTGTTCATCTGCATCAGCGGCCTGCTGATGAGCATCGCCCTGAGCGAACGCCAGCGCAGCATCACGGAAGATCGCTTCAGTGTCAGTCGCGACCTGGCCGCCAGCAACGCAGAGATCAACGCCAAGGCCGAATTCCTGGCGAAAATCAGCCATGAAATCCGCACCCCCATGAATGGTGTTCTGGGCATGACCGAGTTGCTGTTGGGCACGCCACTGTCGGTCAAGCAACGCGACTACGTGCAGACCATCCACAGCGCCGGCAACGAACTGCTGACACTGATCAACGAAATTCTCGACATCTCCAAGCTCGAGTCCGGGCAGATAGAACTGGACGACGTGCAGTTCGACCTCAATGCCTTGATCGAAGACTGCCTGAGTATCTTCCGCGCCAAGGCCGAGCAGCAGAATGTCGAGCTGATCAGCTTCATCCAGCCGCAAGTGCCGCGCGTCATCAGCGGTGACCCTACACGTTTGCGCCAGACCCTGCTGAGCCTGCTGGAAAACGCGCTGAAGAAAACCGACGAAGGCGAGATTCTGATCGTCGTCGCCCTCGACGAACGCAGTGCCAAACCGCGGCTGCGCATCGCCGTGCAAGACAGCGGTGTGCCGATGGAGGCCGAAGAGCGCGACGCCCTGATGCATGCCGAACTGCACAGCAAGCACTTCCTCTCGGCAACGAGTCTGGGCGGCAACCTGGGGCTGGTGATCGCTCGTCAGCTGATCCGCCTGATGCACGGCGAGTTCGGCATCAAGACCGGCGCCAACCAGGGCAGCACGTTGTGGCTGACGCTGCCACTGGACCCTGACCGACTGGAGCACCCGACCTGCGACCTCGATGGTCCGCTGCAAGGCGCGCGCGTACTGGTGGTGGATGATAACGACACCTGCCGCAAAGTATTGGTGCAACAGTGCAGCGCCTGGGGCCTGAACGTCAGTGCCGTACCTTCCGGCAAGGAAGCCCTGGCGTTATTGCGCACCAAGGCCCACTTGCGCGATTACTTCGATGTAGTCTTGCTGGACCAGAACATGCCCGGCATGACCGGTATGCAATTAGCGGCCAAGATCAAGGAAGATCCGAGCCTCAATCACGATATTCTGCTGATCATGCTGACGGGCATCAGCAATGCGCCGAGCAAGATCATTGCCCGCAATTCAGGAATCAAACGCATCCTCGCCAAACCCGTGGCCGGCTACACCCTCAAGACCACCCTCGCGGACGAATTGAATCAGCGCAACAAAGGCCCGGCCGTTTCGCCTCATCTGCCTGCCGGCCCGGCGCTTCCGGTCAAGGTCCCGAGCGACTTCCGCATCCTTGTGGCCGAAGACAACACGATCTCGACCAAGGTGATTCGCGGCATGCTCGGCAAGCTCAACCTGCAACCGGACACTGCCAGCAATGGCGAAGAAGCCTTGCAGGCGATGAAAGCCCAACGCTACGACCTGGTGTTGATGGACTGCGAAATGCCGATCCTCGATGGCTTCTCTGCCACCCAGCAGTTACGTGCCTGGGAAGTCGGCAATCAGCGAACCCGTACACCGGTGGTGGCATTGACCGCGCACATCCTCGCCGAGCACAAAGAGCGAGCGCGCCAGGCGGGCATGGACGGGCATATGGCCAAGCCTGTGGAGTTGTCACAGTTGCGTGATCTGATCGAGCATTGGGTGGCCCAGCGTGATCAGCAGAACCGGGCAGCGGCGCAACCTTCCTGAGCCGACAGACTCAGCAACGCCTGATAGACTCCCTCTCGACGTCCCTAGCCAGTGAGCTTGCACCATGCTTCAAGTGTTATTCAGCGTTTACCTGAAGATGCTGGTGCTCTATAGCCCGTTCTTCGTGTTGTCCTGCTTCATCAGCTTGACTCGCGGCTATTCGCGCAAGGAACAACGACGCCTGGCCTGGAAAGTGGCGGTCGCCACGCTGGTTTCCAGTGTCTTGCTGTACCTGTTCGGGCGAGTGATTTTCAGCGTCTTCGGCATCACTGTGGATGCGTTCCGCATCGGTGCCGGCAGCGTGCTATTCATCTCGGCGCTGGGCATGGCCCAAGGCAAGTCGGCGGTGCAAACCGATAACGTGCAGCAGGACGTGACCATCGTCCCACTGACAATTCCATTGACCGTCGGCCCCGGCACCATCGGTGCATTGCTGGTGATGGGCATAGGCCAACCGCATTGGGACGACAAACTCACGGCCATCCTCAGTATCGCCCTGGCGAGCTTCACCGTGGGCGTCGTGCTTTATCTGGCCAACCACATCGAGCGTATTCTCGGCGACCAGGGCTTGCAGATTGTCAGCCGGTTGATGGGGTTGTTTGTCTGCGCACTGGCAGCGCAGATCATCTTTACCGGGGTGAAAGGCTATCTGGTTCCCTGACCGCCAAATGAACAGAGCCGCCGGCTCGAAAGCCGGCGGCATTGCACACGCAGGGATCAGTTCATTGCGCTGGCTTACACGTCGTTCAACCTCTTGACGAGCGACATCAGCGCGAGCCCCTCCGCATCGACGCCATCCATGGCTTGTACCAACTCATCGAGGGGCACCTCGATCGTGCCATCCAGGACTTGAAGACTCAGAGCAAGCGAACTGTGCATGGCTTGAGCGTCACGAAAGACCAGGCTGCGTCCGCTGTCGGGATCGGTAAACAGCAAATGCCCTCCGATCAGGTTTACCTGCCACATATCCTGGGTCCCAGTCTCCAACGTCAATAGGCCGGTCATCCACTCGCCCGCCTCTTTCAAGCGCGCGCACTCGACAATGATGCAGTCGAGTCGTCCCCAGACCTGCGCCGACACTCGACATGCCAATACGCCCCGATCTCTCGCCAGAATCAGCGTGGTGATTTCATCGGGAATCAGCGGCAACAAGTC
This sequence comes from Pseudomonas sp. BE134, assembly GCF_031456105.1. Lineage (NCBI taxonomy): Bacteria > Pseudomonadati > Pseudomonadota > Gammaproteobacteria > Pseudomonadales > Pseudomonadaceae > Pseudomonas > Pseudomonas sp. BE134. The sequence continues at coordinate 58,051 of NZ_JAVDUA010000035.1, forward strand.
GTCGATTCGATGGTCGGTTTCAAGGGTCAGCACTGCTGCATTGCGTTGTACAGCGCATGGCATCAACCAAACGTCACGTTTGTTACTGAGTAGCACGCGGTCGATCGGGTCGTAGAGCAGAAAGGTCTGCCGGTCCCGAGTCCCGATGTATGAAGACCACCGCCCGTCGAACCGCCCATCGGTGGTAAAGAGTCGGCCAGCCGAGGTGTCATACCAGGTGAATCTTTCACCTTCATTGGCAACCCTCAAGACGAGCGCAAACCGCTGATTGTCGATCAAGCGTCGCAACTTCGACTCCTGCTGCTGCCGGGTAAGCTGCTGCGGGAGAAACCGCTTGTCCACGCCAGTGATCATGGCCGGCTCGCCGTCGAGCAGCTCAAGGCAGACGCCGTCATGGGTCCAACCTTGCAAACCGGCGCCACTCACCACGACATCAGCAAGGGACCACTGTGGCCATACTGCCTGCATCGCGGGAATCACGTTGTTGTGCCGCAATCGCTTGCCATCACCGAATGCTGTCTTCAACTGTTCCATTTGAAGGCAGGCCTGACGATAAAGCCGTCCTGTCTCTCGGACAAAAAACCACGCAGCGCGTTTGTCAGGCGTCGAACCCAGCCGTTGCAAATCCTTGCCGTGAGCGGGATCAACAAGCAGCAATTGCTTGTCTTGATACCCGGCGGACATTGGAAAGCCTTCAGCGTTGGAAAGGCCGACAATCGACAAATAATCGACCGAGTACTGCCCGGCGATGTCCGGCAACTCCGTCAGCCATGATGGGTGAGCGCCGAGCCACTGCTCGTTCAGACCTTGCAGCCGGATGACACCATCGTTGCCGACATCAAACAGCAAGCCTTCCCGGGTGAGGGCCAGGTAGCCTCCCGCGACGGCGACCATGCTTTTCAGCTCACTCAGCGCCGCGACCAACATCGGCTTGTCACCAGTACTGCGCGTCCAGCGCCACAGGGTGTGCCGGGCATCATCGTAGAACAGCACGCTGTCGCCATCGGTACATGAAGGCATCAATAACACCCAACCATTCGTTTGGACTTCATGGTTCCAGAGAAGCCAGTTATCGCTGATGCGCACCCAGGCGGTATGCAGCTGATGTTTGAAGCGAACCTGCATCGAGACAAACGTCGCCGGAGCCCAGTGCTCAATAGAGTCGGCCATACCAACAGTGGAATCCTCAAACGAATCGTGTACGTCGAATCCCGCGAGGAACTGCGTCCAGCCGCCCCAGACAAAGTCCTCACCGGTAAACCCATGTACATCGTCCACAGTCGTTTCGATGGAACAGAGATGTAAACCTTCGGCGGACAGCAGATAGTCCATGCGATAAAGAGTGCCGTCCCGATCCGCGACCTGCTGGACGACACGAATTGCCGCACCTGCATCCTGACAGGCGATGATGGTTGAACCCTGGACAGGGTTCAGCAACCGATACCGTTGGGTCACCTGCCCGGTAATGGCGTCAACGCGCCAGATAGTCGGCTGTTCGCGATGGTAGAAGTACAGATCATCTCCCAACACAACGCCCAACTGAATGTCGGCACAGACAGCAGCCGGCAGATTGCGGGCATACAAGACACGGTCCTTGGCAACTTCGTAGAAACCATTGGTGCGAATCGGAGCCGTCGGATCAGCGAAAGGCACACTGAAGTTGTGCAGCGGCACATAAGGGCTGGCCAGGCGATGTTCGTGAGCGAGTTTTGCCAGATGCTCCTGCAACAGTCGCGAATCGCAAGCGTCTTCGATTTCCTGCTCCTCAAGCACAAGTCGTTTGTGCGTCCAGTCGACGGCGAACATCTGCCCGCCCTCAAGCTGAATATGCAATTGGGTCCCTGATGCAACCTGTACATCGATACCATCAACCCGCAGGCCCGTAGGGTCGATATTTACAGCCTCCTCGCCCACCCACGGTGCACGTAGCACCCAGTGCATCGGCGAATCGGCGGATGTGGTCACCAACCGGACAGCGGCGACACCGGGGTTCAGCGACAATGAGCACTGCCCTCCGACACCTTCAATGTCATAGGTAATCAGTCCTCTCCACTCCAGCGGCATTTGCGGAACGTAAAGGGACTGAATGTCTTTATCGAGCAAGCCCCTGACAGTGGTGGGTTTGTAGACTGGTCTGAGGGTGTAGACGATGTACTCAAAAGGGGTCCAGGGTGTGAAGTAGAACTGTCGGTTGCCCTGGGCATCAAACTCCAGCTCACGGACGACATCGAACCCCTTGTCGTGACGATTAACCGCACCTGGCATGAGCTGGTATTCATAGCCGAAGTAGCACAGGGGCGTACAAGGTAAAATCGCTCCGCTGACCGTACGATTTCCTGAGTAGTCATCAGCGGGCTCATCGCCCGGGCCTCCGGCGATCAAGGCCTGCCCCGGCAAACCCCAGCCTTCGCGAATGTTGATCACCTTTGAGATATCGCCATAGTAATCGGGCAATCCCGGCCCGCTACGATGCTCCGCAAACAAGGCCTGACTGCCGAATTCGATCATGCGGTTGCGCAAATCCAGGGTCGTTATCACCACTTCCGACGTCGGATGAACAATTCCATCGATCAAGGAATGACCACCGAGGCCATAACTCTTTTTCAGCCAATCAAAATACAGCCCCACTTGCTGGGCTTTCTCCAGGATCGCGCTGTAGTTGTTTACGAGCGCACTCACGCCATAACCAACACCGGCCAACACAATGGCAAGTGGCCCAGCGAACGCACCGACGGTGCCGCCCACGGCTAATGCCACGCCACTTAACAACAGGCCGGCCAGGTCAAAGGTCAACTGAGTCGCAGCGCGAGCCTTTTGCGCGGAGTTGTCTGCATTGGCCAGCTCATAGATGTCAAATCCGACGTTGACCAAAGCAAGCACATTGCCCACGCCCTCACCTGCTACACGTCCGAACGTGCGGCCCACCACACTGGAAGTGGTTGCAGCGATTACCCGTTCATTCATCAAAGCCTGTCTGACCAACTGAACTACACCAGCAATATCAGCCAGGTTGCCATGAATAAGTTGGGCATAAATCACGTAGCCATGCAGACGCACCGCCGTTGCCAAAGGCGCTACGCTGGTGCGCTGAGCATTGTCTTCATGGTTGTGCAGCTCATTGAACAGAGCCTGGATCGCAAACCCGGCATTCAGCGTATTGACTGCCGACGGCTCGCCCGGAGCATGCTCAGTGTCGCTGCCTGCCAACGTAATAAATCGCTCCTGCAACCACGTCTTGATCTTGAACAGGCGCGAGTCTTCAACGGTGACGCGAACGACTTTTTGCGGATCCTTGATATCGATCAGGGACACGCTCCACTCTCTGGAGGAATCAGCCCGAACGGTTTCCAGCAGCGGCACATAGTCCTGTCCCAACGAATGACTGTCGCGCAGTCGGGTCATCACTTGCTCGAACTGCCGCGCCCAGCCTCTGCCATCCAGCTCCGCCAGACTGCGCCCCAATCGGGCATTCTCGGACAACGCCCGGGCACGCAACGTAGCGTGATGCTGCCAGGTTGCGATCTCTTTTCCACCGATTACCGGGGCACTGGACAACAAATCGGCAACGCGCAAGTTCGAGAGCAACGCCTTCTGGGCAATGCGCGCCCCCTCCAGCGCGATGAGATCGAAACGTGCATTCGCCGAGCCTTCCACACCATAAAGCGCTGCCAGCCCAGGCAGATCGAAGAAACGCTCGAGCCCCTGTCGAAGGGACTGCACCGTATCGAATCCAAACACACCAAAGTTTGGATCATAAAAACGGTAGACACTTTCCCCGGCCACCCCGCCCTTCACCAGCAACACGGAGTGGCTATCGGTATTGAGCATCAGCGCACCGGTCGAGTCTTTCGCGTCCAGCCGTTGAACAGCTTGCTCCAGGCTGGCGTTCCCCGCCTTATGACCAAAATCGGCCATCGGAAACGCGCGCAGCTCATCCAGTATCTGCAACAGAGCATGAGTATCGCGCTCTTCGGGCGCCAGGCTGGCGTTAGCCACTTTGCCGATCAGCGTCCGCTCTGCCGCTTCGCCCTTGCTCAACGCCGCCGCCATCACCAACGCCAACGGATAACAACGCCGGCCAGGATCACCTTCGCCCCGGATCAACAACTCTTGGGGCAACTGCTTGGCAGACGTGGCACCCGAGTTGAACAACAGCGTCCGAACGGCGACACCTCGCTGGAGAATTTGAGAGCGGTACTCGTCATGGGCAACCTTTTGGATACGCGCAACCTGCTCCCCCCACTGCCGGGTACTCAGCGGTTCAGCGAGAGCACGGACCTTTAGTTCCTGAGCACTGTGCACGAAGTTTTCAGCAGCCGGTTGGAGGTTAAAACCGGATTCAAATGCCCCCGTGCGTTGCGAGAGAAGTGCGCGTTCAATGGCTTCATAACGCGCCGAAAGACCTCGATCAGCCGTGTTGGCAGCAAGGGCGCGAGCGTCTTGCCATGTCTTGGCAAAACCCGCCTCGTCCAGCGATTGCGCGCCGAACACTCCACCGAGCAATACACGCTGCAACGGGCTTGTTTGCTCCAGAGGCAACGAGCCATGATCGATGCGTGTGAACATCTCATTCAGATTGCCGATGGGTTGAGCGCCGATCGAGACCGGGAGCTCGTAGGTGGGTTGCGCGAGGATTTGCCGGCGCTTGTCGAAGCTGATCAACAACGGTTTGTCGAAGGTCACATCGCCACTCAACTTGTCATTCATTGCCTGGATGAATGGATCACCCAAATCATTGAGTAGCTGCTGAAGAATGGAGGTCTGTAACACCGGCTTGCCTTCAATGATCGGCCAGCCTTGTTTGAAGGTCAGGGTTTGTTCCCTTAGAAGTTCTACGATGTTCCCGGTGTAACGAGACTGGAGTTTGCCGCTTTTCCATTTTTCCTGTTCTTTTGCAAGCCATTCAAGAGGCTCGGCATTAACGGTCCAGCCGGATATTTTTTCTTCTTCAGTGGCGACGTTATAGCCCTCGGTCAACTTCAACTGATCGCGGACATTAGCGATTTCTTCAACTGCCAGATGCGTTTCGGTGTACTCACCCAGTCCGATGACAGCAGCTCCTGGCCCGGTCAGGGTGATCGTGCCGCGTGCACCGATGCGAATTCCGTCCTGGTAATACTCGAAAATGGATTGGCCCAAATTGAATAGAATTTGTTTGCGTGAGAATGTGAGTGCCGTTCCTGTACCTTCTTTTTCAATTAAAACGTTTTGAATGGTATCTAGCAATTCAGCGGTATCGCCCCACTGCTTTCCCCTCTGGAATAATCGGCGCTCAACCTCAAAAAGACAGTCATAGTTGAACCGAATTATCTGCATGATCGATTCGGTCATACCACCCGCTGGGTGGGCGATAAAATGAGAGTTCATTTCCCTATCGAATTGAATAGCCATGCGCAAACCCTCTTTGGGGGCCTGCCTCTCCTGGGGCGGAACAAAAACTTCAAGTAAAGCGGGTTTACTGCGGGCGAACTTGAGCAGTGCCTCTTTATCCCCAGCGGGAATTTTGTCGGTCCTGTCGGGATAATGCTGTGCGTCTCGACCGGGCATCAATGCATCGTTATGGTTGAGCAACAGCTGCAATATGCCGAGCCGGGCAATCTCGTCATACCCTTTGATATCAACTCCACCCAACTTATCGGCCAAAGGTGGCAAGTAATCCATATCACTGTAACGACCACCCTCCAGATACTCGGCCTGCAAACGCACGACATCACTGGCCGCGGCAAAGTTACCGCGCATGGCGACTTCACGCTGATAAACATCCTTCAAGTAATGGTCGGCGAACTCATGACGAACGTCCCGCAGCAGCAAATCCTGCCCCGCCATCTTCAAATGAGTGTCCAGGCACTTGCGGCGAAATGCTTCCAGCACTGCGCGATCCTTGCCATAAGCCCGAACCATCAGGTCGATCCGGGCCTCGTCTGCCCTGTCGGCCCATTGGGGCTGATTGAGATAATCCGCCATTTGCCGTTTCAATACACGAGCGCGGTCCTCGATCATCCTTGAGAGTTTCACCGGGTCAGTCACCTGGTCGCCCCCGGACTCCATCGCATGCACTCTGGCGCTGTCGAGAATCACCCGGTTCATCTCGAAGGCCAACAAGGCATCGCTGTCGTACCAAAGATTGAAGGTATACCCCTCTGAAGCGAGGACCTTACGCCAGATGTTCATGTAATCACGCTGAATCGCGCCTACTTCACTGCCCCCGACCCAAACGAAGTGCATGATCCTGGGCACGGGTGCAGCTGCCTTGGAGAACATGGCGACCGTATTGGACAGCCTGGCAGCATATTGCTTTAGGCCGACATGGGCCTGACGAAGGGTGGGTGACGACGTGTTTTTTTGACGAAGCAGCGACTCGAATGCTCCCTGAAAGAGTTTTACAGGTGCCAGTTTTTCAGACGGCTTGGAACGTTCATTCGCAAGATGATAGTACCGTTCAAGGGCTAAATATTCGATCTTTCCGGAAAACTCGTAAAAAGAAGCTTTAACGGCTGAAAACTCTTCTGCGGAGAAAAAAACACTCTGTTGTTCCGACACTTTTTCAGTATGACTCATTACACTTTCGTCCTTGAAACAAAGTAAAAAATTAATAAACAGGTACGTTAAAACATCCGCGCAACAATGCGGACACTGCCGCCCCCAGCAAACCAACATAAAAAACCTGTCAGTTAGCCGAGAGTCAATATTCAATAATGTTTGCCGAACCCGGCCACCTCACATAACGCAGGCAATGTCGTCAGACATTGAACAGGCGAATTAGGTGATGGGGCATCAAACTCAAGCTTCTACTGCTTCAACTTTGCTGATTGGTAAAAGTTCAGAAAGCGACACACTATTCAATGTGTCATTTCTCGCAATCAGGACACTCACCAGACTCGACATCGCAAACGACGGATAGCCGCTTATTGCCAGAAACACTTCGCCGCGCAAGGCCGGATCCGTAGCGAATACATGACGAAATATAAGGCTGTGCCCACTGTCCGAATCAATCATCACCAAATGCTCGCCAACCTTGCTCAGCAACAGCTTTGCGGGTCTGTCCAGTTCCCAGATCAATTTGCCGGGAATCAAGGCTGAACGACCCAAAGAATGTCGGCAGTCGACAATGACCGACTCCAACCTGAACCAGGCAGCCTTCGACAGGCGGTAAGTGACTGCGCCCTGCCCCAGCCCGAGGACCAACGTATTCACGTCGTCGGGAATCAACGGCAAGAGGTCACTTACCGTCATCTGTCCTTCAATCGCCAGCACTTCGGCATTGCGCTGAACATAACGGACGGGACCGGCCTGCTCCATGCTCGGGTAGGTGTGCAGCAGCCCGTCTTTACGCTCATGCAGCAACACATTGGTCTGCTGCTGAGTGCCCAGGAGTTCGAAGTCGTCGGTTATCGAAGCTTTCGAAACCCGAATCAATCGTCCTGTTTGGGACACATACCATTGCAGATTGTCGGGTTTCTCAATCGACAGGAAGGCCGCGTGCCGGTGGTTCTCCACCAATTGCTTGAGTCCATCCTGCAACGGGCCGGTCTGAACAGTCACCCATTGGCTATCGACCCCAGTGATCAACACCGATTCCTGATAACGCAACTCCACGTTGATGCCCTCAAGCGTTGTGGCGCGAAGTCCTGCGCCTTCTGCTATTACATCGGCAAACCGCCAGGGCGCCCACTCACGCACAGGTGGCGGTATCGCATCGGCCTGCAACAAGCTCGAGCCCTGGCCAAACGCACTGTCCAGTTGCGCAGGATCGATGAAGCTCTGCCGGTAGATTTCACCGGTTGAAAGTTCCAGCAACCAGGCCCCGATGTTGTCCGGTGTAACGCTCAGCAAGCGCACTTCCCCGCCACGCCCCAGGTCGGATAACAGCAACCGATTGTTCACGTACCAGGCACTTAACCGCAGATGACCGTGCAAGTGGGTCAACCCCACAATGGCAAAACTCGCGACCGGGTATTGGCTAACTACTGTGTCGAGCGCCAACCACCATCGTGCCCTATCCTTGAGCCAGTCATCTGTCAGGCCACCCAATTGCAGGCGACCTTCGGCGGTCACATTGAAGAACAGGCCTTTATCGGTCAGTGCCAGATATTCCTCTTCAATGGCAACCACATTCACCAGCCCTGCGGGTTCAATCCGCTCAACGGACCAAGTCCCATTCATTCGTTGTTGCCGAGACAGTCGCTTGGCGGCCTTGTCGTAGACGACAAACGCATCACCCTCATTGTTTGCCGGTGGGACAAGTATGAGTTCTTGCAGATACTTGATGGAATCTGGCCAGCCTCGTTCCCGGTGTCGCGACGCGGTTGGGCAAATAATCAGGCGATCACTGCTGCGAATCCAGGCCAGGTCGCGCAGCGTCGCATCCACCTTCCAGCAAATCGAGACGTACACCGCAGGCTGCCAGTCGACTGAGGTCACCACACCATTGGCCGGCGCAGGCGAAAACAAAACATGCTCACCCAACACCTGCGCCCAGTCGCTGAGTGTCTCGCTTTTGCTCACGACCGCGTCCAACACCGGGTCCAGGTCCCGGGTCATCGAACTCAAGAACAGTCCGTCTTGATGCAGCTGGTAGACAAACTCATCCACCGTCTGATCTTTACGAGTGACCTTCTGCACGAGGGTGATCACCCCATGCGCCGTCTCTTTGCAGTAGGTAATGAGACTGTCGGCGGCTTCAGCGAGCAACAGTCGATAACGCCGATGAAGCAGGCCCGTCACTGCATCAACTTGCCAGACAAAGTAGTTTCGCGGGTCATAGAAGTACGCATAACCGTCTACCACTGCGCCCAATAACGCGTCATCGGCTTCCCCCAGCTCATCGTCGCGAAAGTACAGAAAGCGATCGACAGCCGAGTCGTACCAAGCGCTCGTAAACCTGGGTTCATCCGGTTTTTCGAACGGGACCGGAAACTGATGAACCGGCGTGTAAGGCATGCCCAGGCGATGCGCTCGGGCCAACATTTTGAAGTGATCATGCAACACCTCGGCATCCATGCCTGGAGTCGCGTCTTGCTCTATAAGCATCAATGCCATCTTGGCAAAATCAACTTTGAAGACTTGATTCTTGCCGATCTTTATCAGGACCTCATGGTGCCCCTTGCCGCTCATCTCCACGTTGATGGCACCGATAAAGAGCCCGCCAAAAGACTCAACGCGAATATCGCTTTGTTTAGCCCATGAGGCTTGCAGCAACCAACGCGAGGTTTCCTGACTTGGCGACTCCAGTTCGATCCTCACCCCGGGACTGAGCACGATCGAGCAATTGGCACCTGCACCCTCGATTTTATAAGTGATCTTGTCGTGCCACGACTTCGGCAGGGCGGGCACCACCAGCGTGCGCGCGATCGCATCGAGCTGAACATTGATCACCGTCGGCTGATAGACCGGGTTCAGGCGATAAACAATGTAGTCACCGGGAAACGAATAGAACGAAAACAGAAACTGACGTTGGCCATCCGCTTTCCTCTTCTCCAGGCGGCGCGCCGTATCAAACCCGACATCGTGGCGCAGCGTCGAAAAAGGCAGCCATTTGTATTCATAGCCGTAAACCGTTTTAGGTGTGCAAGGCAGCACGATGGTCTGACCCGCAACAGGTGCAAACGCGGCACGTCCTGGCAAACCAAGCTCGCGGCGAATATCAATCGCTCGCTCGTAATCCGCGTCAAAGTCGGGGACACCGAAATGATCACGCAGGGGGAACAGTTCAGGGCTACCGAATGCCAGGGTTCGCGCCTTCAGGTCCAGCGTCTGGAAAACCACTGCCGAATGAGGCAACCACGCGCTGGCCGCCTCATCAAACCTATAACCGCTTTCGCGATACGCTCGTTCCAGCCCGTCAAAAAACAGCCCGACCTGTTTGACCTCCTCGGCAATGACCGCAAAACCCTGGGCGAGTGCTGCCGCACCGATTGCCAGGCCGCCCAGAATCACACCGGCACCACCGAGTACTGCGGCCGCTGTACTCGCCCCTACCACGCCAGCACCAATCCCGGCTCCCGCCAGTAACACGCTGGCAGCATCGAATGCCAGCTGAGTACCGTACTGCGCGCGCTCAACGTCGTTTTCAGCCGTGGACAACTGGTAGATATCAAAACCTGTGTTAGCTAAACCTAAAACAGTACCCACACCTTCATTAGCGACATGCCCCAATGCTTCGGTCACCACCGGAGCACAGGTTTGCGCGATCACCTTCTCTTCAGCCAGCGCTTGTCGCACCAGTTTGACCAGCCCTACTACATCGACCACATTGCCATGTACCAACTGTGCGTAGTTGACGTAAGCGTGCAACCGAACGGCCATCGTCAATGGTTTTCCAGCACCTTCTTGATTTCGCAACGCGTTCATCAACGCCTGGATGGTGAAACCCGCGTTCAAGGTATGAACGCTGCCGGCACCTGTCGGATCCAACTCATTGAGCGGTGCCCGGGGTTTTGTGGCCAGCGCAGAGAATTGCTCTGACAGATAGGTTTTGATGCGCAGGAAGCGCTGATCGTTGGTGATGACTTGCACCAGATGCTCAGGCTTCTGGGGATCGATCAGGCTCAAGCGATACTCGCCAACCGGGGTAACCTCCAGTGTCTCGAACAACGGGACAAGACCATGTGCCAGCTGATTTTTTTCCAGTAGTTCAGTGGTTGCCTCGCGTATCTGCTGGCTCCATCCATAGCTGTCGAGCCCCAGCAGACTGCTGCCCAGCCGCGGATTATTCATCAGCGACTCGCCGTGAGCACTCGCCAGGCGCTGCCGAACCACAGGCAATGACAGTTCCTTCAAGGGGCCGGGTTGCAGCAGCTCGGAGACACGAATCCCCGATGGCAACAACGTAGCGGACAGACGCGCACCGTCCAGTTCGATCAGGTCAAACGTTGGCCGGATTGCCTCGCCATAAGCGGCGTACTGCCTGGCCATTTCATGTTGCAGGAAGAACTGCTCCAACGCCTCGCGAAAAAGCAGCGGTTGCTCAAACTCGAACACACCGAAGTTCGGATCGTAGAAGTGATAGAGGCCGCGCTCGCCGACAAAGGTTTTCGCCACCAGCATCGAGTGATTGTCGGAGTTGAGCATCAAGGTACTGGTGGCTGTCCTGGCTTCCAGTACCGCCACCACCTGCGCCACATCAGAGCGCGCAAGGGCGGTGCCCATTTCGTTAAGCTGCACGCCGCGCATTTCCTCCACGGCGTGCAGAAAGACCGCGGAGTCTTTTTCCTCGGGGTCAATAACCCCGAGGTAGAAGCGCTCCCGCAAGGTATTGGCGGCGGCAGGGCCGTGTACCAGCGCCGCGGCCATTGCCAGCGCCAGCGGATAACAGCGGCCACCCACCCGCTCGCCAGCCCCCTGCAGAAGCAGATCCTGCGGTACCAGTTTTGTCGTACCCGCATGGAAGCTGTCCAGAACAATGCTCACTCGCTCGACAATCCGGTCACGGAATTCAAGCTTGGCGACCTGTTGGATGCGGGCGACGTGTTGCCCCCATTGACGCAACGTCAACGGCTGCGCGAGCGCATTGGCCTTGAGTTCCAGTGCATGCTCGGAGAATGCTGGCGGTTCGTCGGGCGCGCTGTTCATTCCTGCCACGAAGGCCGGCGCATTGTGTTTGAAGAGCTGACGTTCAATGACCGCGTAACGCCCCGAAACACCCAGATCGCGAAGGGTGTTGGCCAGGTTATCCAAATTGCTACTCACCGCCTCGAAGCTACGGTTATCCAGTGCTTTGGCCCCCAACAAAGCACCGAGCAACAGGCGCTGAGCGGGGCTCAATTGCGTCGTCAGGAACGAGCCGCTGGCGAATCCGGTCAAGATTTCATCGACCGATAAAAGCCGCGTCCTCGTATCGCTCAGCGAAGCAGGAGGCAGCGTTTTTGCGTCTTGGGCGAGGATCGATTGCCGGTCATCAAAGCTCAACGGCACGGCCTTTTCAAACGTCACCGTATCGCTGCGCTGTTCATTCATCGCTCGCAGAAACGGCTCACCGAGTTCATCGGCCAAGTGCTGCAACAGACCGGTCGACAACACATGGCGACCTTCGATGACCGGCCAGCCTTCCTCGAAATCAATGCTCTGGTACTTCAGCAGTTGCGTCATGTCACCCATGAAACGGTTTTTGAATGTCCCTTCTAGCCAGCGCTTTTGCTCACTGGCCAGCCATTGGGAGGTGTCACTCGTGTTTTCCTTCCAGGAGTGATCAAGTTCCTCCTCGGTCGCTCGGTTGACGGTCGCAATGGGGGCAATAGTGACGTCCTCTCGCCAGGCGTCAGCTGCCTGAGGGGTGAAGTGAATTCTGACGTAGGCTGCGATCGCATCACGCATCGCCGCAGGTCCGGTCAGGTAGATCGTCACTTCGCTCTGGGGGCGAATTCCATCGCTGTAATAGGTGGCTGCCGCTTCAATCAGAAAACCGAGCGACAGGTCTTCTTCCTCAGGCAGGTCGCGCAAGGGACCGAATTTTTCCTCGACGACCTCCCGCGCAAGATCGATCATGGCCTCAACGTCGATCAAGGCAACCTTTCTCTGCATGGCCAACCGTGCCGTGGCATCGACAATTTCATAGTTGAGCCTGAAACGTTCAATGACTGCGCTCAGCATTGCCGAGTCGGGATGCGCCATCAGGAAGGCATTACTCAAACTGCTTTGCTCGGCGACAGCTCGCAGTCCGGCCGGACGAACGAGGCGCTCGACGGGCGGGCGGAAAACGCTTTTCAACGCTGGACGACTTTTGGCAAAACGTTCCAGGGCCGGACGATGCTCTTGGGGGATGACCTCAAAATAGTCGGTGTACTTGCTGCGAAGCGCCTGACGGCCCGGCATCCATTCGGGATTGTGATCAAGCAACAATTGCAGCACGCCCAGGCGTGCATCAACGCCAAACTGGCTGATGTCCACCTCCCCCAGCACTTCCAGAAGTGGCGGCAGGTTATCGACATCCGCGTAACTTCCTCCTTCAGCCATCAAGGCCTCGACGCGTACAACATCGGAGGCGGCGGCAAAGTTGCCGCGCAGCCTGACTTCTCGGTCGTATATAGTCTGCAAGCGTAGCGGCGTACCATTGCTCGCCAGATCACAAAGTTCCAGACTGCCCTCGGCCAGCACCGAAAGGCTCTCGCTGTTTTTTACCTTCAAGGCTTTCAAGTGCGCTTCGTTCTGCCCATAAGCGCGGACCAGAAGATCAATTCGCGCATCGTCGGCTTTTTCGCCGCGTTTTACCGCGTTGGTGATATGCGCGCTCATCTGCTGCTTGAGGACAATGGCTCGCTCTTCGTACTTGTCACCCAGCTCAAACGCTGTTTTGCTAATCGCCCCACCGTTGATCATCGCATCAGCCTTCGCCGCCTCAACAATGATCCGGTTGGTTTCGTAGGCCAGCAACGCGTCGCTGTCGTACCAGAGTTTGAGGTTATAGCTTTCCCCCGCGAGGGCCTGTTTCCAGACATTGATGTAATCGCGCTGGATGTCCCCGACGCCACCGCCAAGCCATACAAAGTGCAGGTTTTTCGGCACTTCGGTGGCGGCGACCGTTAACTGTTCAACACTGCTGGACAAGCGCGTCTGAAAATCTTCAACGCGGTTGAGAATGTCCGTCAGGGTTGGAGGCTGACCTTCACCCGGTTCCGCCTGCACCGTCACTTCCGCGGAACGCCGGCGTCGCTTTGTGGGCTCTATAAAAGATCCAAGTGCCTGAAGCAGCAATCCAAGCGGCACCCGCATCCGTGGAAAATCGAGTTGGCCAATGCAACCGAAGTAATACCGAAATACCGCGTCATATTCATCGGTCCCTTTATGTTCGTGCAGCGCCTGTTCAAGATCAGACAACTTGAACAAATCGATAAAACTTACATAACCGCCCGCACGACTTTTATCTCGCTCTTGCATAAACACACTTCCTTGTAGAGTAACAATTGACGAATTGATCAACGCATTAAACCAACACTAACCGAATTGATTTTCAGCCTCAAAAAATAAAACAGACAATTAATTACCAACTAAACATTCAGAAATGCAAGAGCACCAGAAACAACCAGGCAAGCATCACCCGTTAAAAGTAAGGGATCCATGAACCCCACATTCAAAGCCGCCTATTAAAGTCTGATGCTGTGCTCTCGATTTCTTTCCGGAGCCAGCCCGTCATGATGCGAC
>NZ_JAVDUA010000036.1:0-71134 GCF_031456105.1 Pseudomonas sp. BE134
GTCTCCCACGGTCCGTACTGGCTAGAGTCGGAATCGAGCTTTTAGTCCCGCCCACCCCTTCAAGTCTAAACATACAAGCGAGCCTGCTCGCGAAGCAGGCGACTCGGTCTCCCGAGTCGCCGCGCCCAGTTACTCCAACGCCGCAGCCGGCCCAAAGAACTCATAACGGCTTTGCTTCTCTGGAACCCCCAAGGCCTTGAGGTGGCGCTTGACCGCGGCCATGAACCCTTTAGGCCCCAGGAAGTACGCATCCAGGTCACGCTGCTCGGGCAGCCACTCGCCCAATTGCTCCTGGCTCAACAACCCGACCTTGTGCGCCGCAGCGCTGACACCATCATCTTCGTCGTAGCAATAGAAGCGCTTGAGTTGCGGATGACGCTCGGCCAACCCATCAATCCAGTCGCGGAAGGCATGCACACTGCCGTTGCGCGCGCAGTGGATGAAATGTACCGGGCGCTCGGTGGCCAACGCGGCTTCAAGCATTGCCAGGGTTGGCGTGATGCCGACGCCACCGCTGATCAGCACCAGCGGTTTGTCGTTGGCCGTCAGGGTGAAATCGCCCGATGGCGGGAACAACTGAATGCTCGAACCGACCTGCAGATGATCGTGCAAGTGGTTAGACGCACGCCCACCGGTTTCACGTTTGACGCTGATGCGGTAGTGGCCCTTGTTCGCCAGCTCCGACAACGAGTAGTTGCGACGAATCTCTTCGCCCTCCAGGATCAGTTTCATGCCGATGTACTGGCCAGGTTCCGCCGCAAGGATCGGACCTTTGTCGGCGGGTTCCAAGTAGAACGAAGTGATTTCCGCGCTTTCCTCGACCTTGGCCGCGACGATGAATTCCCGCGCCCCGCGCCAGCCACCGGGTGCTTGTTCTTTCTGGTCGTAAATGCTGCCTTCAGCGCCGATTAAAATGTCGGCAAGCTGACCATAAGCCGCTCCCCAGGCCGCAATGACTTCAGGGGTGGCGATTTCCTCGCCCAGCACTTCGGCGATGGCACGCAGCAGGCAGGAGCCGACAATTGGGTAGTGTTCCGGCAGGATTTGCAGGGCCACGTGCTTGTTGATGATCTTGGCCACCAGGTCGCCCAACTGGTCGAGCTGGTCGATGTGCCGTGCGTACATCAACACACCGTTGGCAAGTGCGCGTGGTTGATCACCGCTGGCCTGGTGGGCCTGGTTGAACAGCGGGCGGACTTCGGGGTACTCAGAGAGCATCATGCGGTAGAAGTGCGTGATCAGCGCTTCACCGCCGCTTTCCAGCAGTGGCACGGTGGATTTGACGATGGCACGGTCTTGAACGCTAAGCATAAGGACGACTCCGGAGCTTTGTGTGTATTTCTTAATACATATCAGATTCCATGCCAAAACTATAATCGTTATAAATCAATAACTTAAAAACACAGTAGTCATATCGACACGAGCTGTTTTATAGTCCAGGTGACTACATGGAGTCACTATGACTGCAAAATCCCTGCTCACCGCCCTGCTGCCTCTGGTTTCCGACCTGTCCCGCGAATTGCCCGAAGGGGAGCGCTATCGACGTCTGCTCGAAGCCATGCGCGCCCTGCTTCCCTGTGATGCCGCTGCCCTGCTGCGCCTTGACGGCGAATGGCTGGTGCCGCTGGCCGTCGACGGGTTAAGCACTGACACCCTGGGCCGGCGCTTCAAAGTCAGCGAACACCCGCGCTTCGAGGCCTTGCTCAGCAGCCACGGTCCCACCCGCTTCGCCGCCGACAGCGACCTGCCTGACCCTTACGACGGACTGGTCGATGGGCTCGACGATCATCTGGAAGTCCACGACTGCATGGGTTGCCCGCTGTTTATAGACGAGCGTCCATGGGGTTTGCTGACCCTCGACGCCCTCGACCCGGAACAATTTGAACCCATTGAACTGGATGCCCTGCAAGCCTTTGCCAGCCTCGCGGCGGCCACGGTCAACGCCGCCGAACGCATCGAACGCCTGGCCAATCGTGTCGAAGACGAACACCAGCGCGCCGAGGTTTACCGTCAGGCCAGCGGTCAGCAGGACCGCGAAATGATCGGCCAGAGCAAGGCGCACAAACGTCTGGTGGAAGAGATTAGCCTGGTGGGTGGCAGTGACCTGACCGTACTGATCACCGGCGAAACCGGTGTCGGCAAAGAACTGGTCGCGCAGGCGATTCATGCCGCCTCTGCGCGGGCCGACAAACCAATCATCAGCCTTAACTGCGCGGCCCTGCCGGATACTCTGGTCGAGAGCGAACTGTTCGGCCACGTGCGAGGTGCGTTCACTGGGGCGACGAATGATCGTCGCGGCAAGTTCGAACTGGCCAATGGCGGCACGCTGTTTCTCGATGAAGTCGGCGAGCTGTCACTGACCGTGCAGGCCAAGTTGCTGCGCGTCCTGCAAAGCGGGCAATTGCAGCGTTTGGGCTCGGACAAGGAACACCAGGTGGACGTGCGCCTGATCGCGGCGACCAACCGCGACCTGGCCGAGGAAGTGCGCAACGGCCGCTACCGTGCCGACTTCTACCACCGCTTGAGCGTTTATCCCTTGCTGGTACCGGCGCTGCGCGATCGCGGACGGGATGTGTTGCTGCTCAGTGGCTTTTTCCTGGAGCAGAACCGCTCGCGCATGGGCCTCAACAGCCTGCGTTTGAACAGCGATGCACAGGCCGCATTGATGGCCTACAACTGGCCGGGGAACGTGCGGGAGCTGGAGCATTTGATTGGCCGAAGTGCGCTCAAAGCACTGGGTAACTGCAAGGACCGACCGAAGATTCTCAGTTTGAGCGCGGCGGACCTGGACTTGCCCACGGGCCGGGTCGAGACCGTTACCGAGCAAGCAGTGGCCAGCCCTGCAGTGTTGGTGTCTGGCGATTTACGTGAAGCCACGGAGAACTATCAGCGGCAATTGATCAGTGTCTGCCTTGAGCGGCACCACAACAACTGGGCGAGCGCAGCGCGCGAACTGGGCCTGGACCGGGCGAATCTGGGGCGCATGGCCAAGCGGTTGGGGATGAAATAACTCGGTCCCTGTAGATACCGTCTTGAACCTCACCGGGCAATCGCGTTTTGTCAGGCAAATCCCAGACGCAGCCTCGCGTTGCTCGTCAGCTGCTACGGGGAGAGTGCTGAGTCAGAGCTGGTTGAGGAGATTTGTAGCAGCTGCCGAGCCTGCGAGGCTGCGTTCGAGGACGCAGTCCTCGCAATCCATTGGCTGCGTTGTATCTGATACATCCGGGATTCAGGGTTTACGGCTGCTTCACAACCGGACGCAGCCTCGCAGGCTCGGCAGCTGCTACAAAGAATGCATTCGCCGGCGTGCGATTGAATGTCCCTAAAGCCTGCCCACTACAAGTCGATAACCCGATATCGATAGTTGTGGGCCATCCCGCGATCGCCTATCACCTTTTCCACAGAAGGTTTTTATGTCCTCCACCAAAGCCCGCGCAGATTCACTTTCGCTTCTGCTGTTTACCTTGCGCAGCGGCAAGCTGATGGCGATCAACCTGCTGAAAGTCAGTGAAATCATCCCCTGCCCGCCGCTGACCCGGCTGCCGGAGTCGCATCCCCACGTCAAAGGCATCGCCACCCTGCGCGGCGCGTCGTTGTCGGTGATCGACCTGAGCCGCGCCATCGGCGAGCGCCCGTTGGAAGACCCGAACGGTGGCTGCCTGATCGTCACCGATGTCAGTCGCTCCAAGCAGGGCCTGCATGTTCAGGCCGTGAGCAAGATCGTTCACTGCCTGACCACCGACATCCGCCCGCCCCCCTTTGGTTCCGGCGGCGTGCGTTCGTACATCACCGGCGTGACCTCGGTCGACGGCACATTGGTACAAGTGCTGGACATCGAAAAAGTCATCCACGGCATTGCGCCGGCGCAGATCGAAAGCGCCCCGACCGAGCTGAGCATGGAAGACGCGGAAGTCTTGGGCAGCGCGCGTATTCTGGTGGTCGATGACAGCCAGGTCGCCCTGCAACAATCCGTGCACACCCTGCGCAACCTTGGCCTGCAATGCTACACCGCGCGCAGCGCCAAGGAAGCCATCGACTGCCTGCTCGACCTGCAAGGCACGGCCCAGCAGATCAACCTGATCGTCTCGGACATCGAAATGTCGGAGATGGACGGCTACGCTTTCACCCGTACGTTGCGCGAAACGCCGGATTTCTCGCACCTGTATGTGTTGTTGCATACGTCGCTGGACAGTGCGATGAACAGCGAAAAGGCGCGTCTGGCCGGAGCCAACGCAGTGCTGACCAAGTTCTCTTCGCCAGAACTGACCAAATGCCTGATCGACGCGGCCAAGGCCGTCGCTGAACAAGGTCATTGAGGTGGCCGAGGGCTTTTGTTTTTTGATGCGGCGCAACCTCGCGCAGGCTGTCCCGGCGATTACCTGGCCTCAAGGAATTGTCCTCACCCAATACCGCCCTGAATCAGCAGCAGCCGTTCATTGCTTGATGGAACAGGGTTTTCAGGACGGCGGCGGCCGCGTGCCGGCGCTGGAGGTGTGGCAACAACGCTTTGAGACAGACCCCGAATACGATCCCACCCTGTGTTTCATAGCGCTTGATGCCGACGGTGTCGTCGGCGTGTGCCAGTGCTGGACCAGCGCCTACGTCAAAAACCTGGTGGTGCATCCGCGAGCGCAACGCCTCGGGCTTGGCCGCGCATTGCTGCTGCAGGCATTCAACGTATTTCAGCAACGCCGGGAAGGGTTTGTCGATTTGAAAGTATTGGAAGACAACCTTCGGGCGCAGCGGTTGTATGAAAGCGTCGGGATGTATGTGGTCCGCCGGGAACCGGTTCCAGTCTGAGACACTCCAACGTCGGCCATTCCATGACTGCCAAGGACGCTTAAACCATGAAAGCCGCAACCCTGACCTTCCTCTGCCTCACCGCCCTCGCCTCCCTCGCCCAAGCCTCCAGCCCAGATGCCTGGGCCGCCTATGACAAGGCAGTCCTCGCCAGCTGCACCAAGGCCAGCGGCCTGAAAAATGCCAAACCGGTCGGCAACGCGGCGCAGTTCGATGACCGGGTCGGTTACACCGCCCTCCTGCTACAAGGCCAATACCCGCAAAAACACATGAAAGGCCAGCAAGGCACCGAGCTTTGCCTCTATAACAAGCAGACAAAAACCGCCTACATCACCGAATGGGACTCCATCCGCTCGACCGCCAAGGTCCAGTAGGCGATAGGTACGCACAGGGCGACTGATGCGCCGGTGAACTTTGCGTTTACTTCGATGCGGGCAGCTTGATTGAAGAGAGATGTCGTCGGTATGGCCCCATCGCGAGCAGGCTCGCTCCCACAGTTGAACGTCACAGGTCACAGATGTTTTGTACGACGAAGATCCACTGTGGGAGCGAGCCTGCTCGCGAAAGCGGCAGCTCAGACACCGCTCAAGTCAAAACTCAGCGCTTACCCATCGAACGACGCGTCCCCGGAGGCGCCGCGCCAGGGGTCTTGGTATGGCCATTCTTCGCGCCATTCTTGTACCAAGGCTGGCTGGCGTTCTTCGCAGCGGCCAGATCACCCGGTTTGAACGGGAATTTGAACGCCGGGATCGCGGCGTTGGTTTCGCTGTCTGCGCTGGAGTCGACGCTGTCTGGCAGGTCTGCCTGGTCGTCGCTCAAAGCGTCGGCAACCGGCGGTTGTGTCGGGGAAGTCATGAAAGCTCCGGGTGATGCACATAGAGTCGGGCCCGGTCAGCGAGCCGCGAAAGGCGGCAGTATACCTGTGTCGAGAGCTGCAAGCTTCACGCGACAAGCGAGTCCGTCAGGTTTTGTGTTGACTGGTACGCCGTCCGCCGCTGATCTAAACGCCCAAACTGACAACCCCGTCAGTTACCAGTCACCCTCCTGACGGGCTGACAGGGTTATAAAGAGGGTATAAACCTGAAAATACCCTGACCCATTAGCCCGGCGCCCCACTCGCATGCGAATTCAGAAAAAATCCGCCTTGATCGCAGGTCTGCTTATAGCCTTGGCAGCGCTGGGGTCCTGGTACGTCACCAAGCCCGCCACGGGCAAACTCGCTGCTCCTACCGCGATTCCGGTGCGCGTGGTCAACGTCGTTGAAAAAGACGTGCCGCGTTACGTCAGCGGCATCGGTTCGGTGCTGTCCCTGCACAGCGTCGTGGTGCGCCCGCAGATCGACGGCATTCTCACCAAAATCCTGGTCAAGGAAGGCCAGTTGGTGAGTAAAGGTGACCTGCTCGCCACCATCGACGACCGTTCGATCCGCGCCAGCCTCGATCAGGCTCGTGCCCAGCTGGGCGAAAGCCAGGCGCAGTTGCAAGTGGCGCTGGTCAATCTCAAGCGTTACAAGTTGCTCAGCGTTGACGACGGGGTGTCGAAACAGACTTACGACCAGCAACAAGCGCTGGTCAATCAACTCAAGGCCACCGCCCAAGGCAATCAGGCTTCGATCGACGCCGCGCAGGTGCAACTCTCCTACACGCAGATTCGCTCCCCGGTCAGCGGGCGCGTCGGTATTCGTACCGTGGATGAAGGCAACTTCCTGCGCATGACCGATGCCCAGGGCCTGTTCACGGTGACGCAGATCGACCCGATTGCCGTCGAGTTCTCCCTGCCGCAGCACATGCTGCCGACCCTGCAAGGGCTGATCGGCGACCCGCAGCGCGCACGGGTAAAAGCCTACATTGGCGCCGACACCGACGGCGAAACCGGCAACCTGCTGGGCGAAGGTCACTTGACCCTGATCGATAACCAGATCAACGCCAACACCGGGACCATCCGCGCCAAGGCCGAATTCAACAACCCCGGGCAGAAACTCTGGCCGGGGCTGCTGGTGACGGTAAAAATTCAGACCGCCCTGGAGAAAGATGCCCTGGTGGTGCCGCCCACTGTCGTACAACGGGGCCTCGATCAACACTTCGTGTACCGGGTCAACGGTGACAAGGTTGAAGCCGTCACCGTGCAGGTGGTTGCGCAAGGCAGCGGCCAGGACATCATCAAAGGCGTGAAACCGGGCGATGTGCTGGTCACTGATGGCCAGTCGCGACTCAAGCCGGGGTCGACCGTGCAGGTGCTGACCGAACCACCGCAGGTGGTGCAATCGGAGCCGAAGCCATGAAAGGTCACGGCTCGATCTCTGCCTGGTGCATCGATCACCCGGTCGCCACCATCCTGCTGACCTTTGCCCTGGTGCTGCTCGGCGCCATCGCCTATCCGCGCCTGTCGATTGCGCCGCTGCCGGAAGCCGAATTCCCGACCATTCAGGTGGCCGCGCAACTGCCCGGCGCCAGCCCGGAAACCATGGCGTCATCAGTGGCCACGCCGCTTGAAGTGCAATTCAGTTCCATTCCCGGCGTGACCCAAATGACATCGAGCAGCGCCTTGGGCTCGACCATCCTGATCCTGCAATTCACCCTCGACAAAAGCATCGACACCGCCGCCCAGGAAGTCCAGGCCGCGATCAACACCGCTGCCGGCAAACTGCCCAAGGACATGCCCAACCTGCCGACCTGGCGCAAGGTCAACCCGGCCGACAGCCCGGTGCTGATCCTCAGCATCAACTCCACGCAAATGCCCGGCACTGAACTCAGCGACCTGGTGGAAACCCTGCTGTCGCGTCAGATCAGCCAGATCGATGGTGTAGGCCAGATCAACATCACCGGTCAGCAACGTCCGGCGATTCGCGTCCAAGCCTCGGCGGACAAACTGGCGGCCATCGGCCTGACCCTCGCCGACATTCGCCTGGCCATCCAGAACACCAGCCTCAACCTGGCCAAAGGGGCGTTGTACGGCGAGTCGAGTATTTCGACACTGTCGACCAACGACCAGCTGTTTCACCCCGAGGAATACAGCCAACTCATCGTTTCCTACAAGGACGGCGCCCCGGTTCATCTGAGGGATGTCGCCAAAGTCGTCAACGGTTCGGAAGATGCCTACATTCAGGCCTGGGCCGACGGTAAGCCCGGGGTGAACCTGGTGATTTTCCGGCAACCGGGCGCGAACATCGTCGAGACCGTGGACCGCATACAAGCCGCACTGCCCACACTGCAAGCCATGCTCCCCGCTTCGGTGCAGGTCAACGTACTGGTCGACCGCACCCAGACCATCCGCGCGTCTTTGCATGAAGTGGAAATCACCCTGCTGATCGCGATCCTGCTGGTGGTGGCGGTGATGGCGCTGTTCCTGCGCCAATGGTCGGCGACCCTGATTGTGTCCGCGGTGCTGGGCGTTTCCCTGATCGCGAGTTTCGCCCTGATGTACATCATGGGCTTCAGCCTGAACAACCTGACCCTGGTGGCGATTGTGGTGGCCGTTGGGTTTGTGGTCGACGATGCGATTGTGGTGGTGGAGAACATTCACCGGCACCTTGAGGCCGGCGACGGCATTCGCGAAGCGGCGATCAAGGGTGCCGGCGAGATTGGTTTTACCGTGGTCTCGATCAGTTTCTCGCTGGTCGCGGCGTTTATTCCGCTGCTGTTCATGGGCGGCGTGGTCGGGCGGTTGTTCAAGGAGTTCGCCCTGACGGCCACTTCAACCATCATGATTTCGGTGGTGGTGTCGCTGACGCTGGCGCCAACCCTGGCCGCGATGTTTATGCGTGCGCCGGTGCATCACGCCCACAGCAAACCCACGTTCGGCGAACGCTTGCTGGCCGGCTACGAAAAATGGCTGCGTCGCGCCCTTATCCATCAAAAATTGATGCTCGGGGTTTTCTGCTTGTCGCTGGGTCTGGCCGTCGCCGGTTACATTTTTATCCCCAAGGGTTTCTTCCCAGTGCAGGACACCGGGTTTGTCCTCGGGACGACCGAAGCCGCCGCCGATATTTCCTACGGCGACATGGTAAAAAAACACTTGGCGATGGCCGAAATCGTCGCGGCGGATCCCGCAGTCGCGGCGTTTTCCCACTCGGTCGGTGTGTCTGGCAGTAACCAGACCATCGCCAACGGCCGCTTCTGGATCTCCCTGAAAAAACGCGGTGATCGCGACGTCTCGGCCAGTCAGTTCATCGACCGGATTCGTCCGCAACTGATGAAGGTCCCGGGCATCGTGTTGTACCTGCGCGCCGGCCAGGACATCAACCTCAGCTCCGGCCCAAGCCGCGCCCAGTACCAATACGTGCTCAAAAGCAACGACGGCGCGACCCTCAGCACCTGGACCCAGCGCCTGACGGAAAAATTGCGCAGCAACCCGGCGTTCCGCGACATTTCCAACGACCTGCAACTGGGCGGCAGCATTACCCACATCAGCATCGATCGCAGCGCCGCGGCGCGTTTCGGCCTGACCGCCAGTGATGTCGACGAAGCGCTGTACGATGCGTTTGGTCAGCGCCAGGTCAATGAATTCCAGACCCAGATCAACCAGTACAACGTGATTCTGGAACTGGACACCAAACAACGCGGCAAGGCCGAAAGCCTCAACTATTTCTACCTGCGCTCGCCACTCAGCGGGGAAATGGTGCCACTGTCGGCGCTGGCCAAATTTGATGCTCCTACGGTCGGCCCGCTGTCCATCGCCCATGACGGCATGTTCCCGGCGGCCAACTTGTCATTCAACCTCGCGCCCGGCGTAGCGTTGGGCGATGCGGTGATCATGCTCAACCAGGCCAAGGTCGATATCGGCATGCCGGCGGCCATGAGCGGCAACTTCCAGGGTGCGGCCCAGGCATTTCAGAGCTCGCTGGCCAGCCAGCCGTGGTTGATTCTGGCGGCGCTGCTGGCGGTGTATATCATTCTCGGCGTGCTCTACGAGAGTTTCGTGCACCCGCTGACCATCATCTCGACGCTGCCCTCGGCGGGGCTCGGGGCGGTGATCATGTTGTGGATTTGCGGCCAGGACTTTTCGATCATGGCGCTGATCGGGCTGGTGCTGCTGATCGGTATCGTCAAGAAAAACGGCATCCTGATGATCGACTTCGCGCTCGACGCCCAGCGCAACCGTGGCTTGCCACCGGAAGAGGCGATCTTCGAGGCCTGTATCACACGGTTCCGGCCGATCATCATGACCACCCTCGCCGCCCTGCTCGGCGCCCTGCCACTGATGCTCGGCTACGGCACCGGCGCTGAACTGCGTCAGCCACTGGGCATCGCGGTGGTCGGCGGCTTGCTGGTGAGCCAGGCGCTGACGCTGTTCACCACTCCGGTCATATACTTGTGGCTTGAGCGGCTTTTCCATCGACCTGAACCAGCCCCGATACCGGCGCTGGCGACCACAGACTGAGGCGGGGTCATGCGCGTTCTGATCATCGAAGACGAAGAAAAAACCGCGGACTATTTACACCGCGGCCTGACGGAACAGGGTTACACCGTGGACGTGGCGCGGGACGGCGTGGAAGGCCTGCACCTGGCGCTGGAAAGTGACTACGCGGTAATCGTCCTTGACGTCATGCTGCCAGGCCTCGACGGCTTCGGCGTGTTGCGCGCTTTGCGTGCACGCAAGCAAACCCCAGTGATCATGCTCACCGCCCGCGAGCGGGTGGAAGACCGTATCAAAGGCCTGCGCGACGGCGCTGACGATTACCTGGGCAAGCCATTTTCCTTCCTTGAACTGGTGGCGCGCCTGCAAGCGCTGACCCGGCGCAGCGGCGGCCACGAACCGGTGCAAGTGAGCATCGCCGACCTGTGGATAGATTTGATCAGCCGCAAGGCTACACGCGCCGGCACTCGCCTTGACCTGACGGCCAAGGAGTTTTCGCTGCTCAGTGTGCTGGCCCGTCGGCAAGGTGAAATCCTCTCGAAAACCGCGATTGCCGAGATGGTCTGGGACATCAACTTCGACAGCGACGCCAACGTCGTCGAAGTCGCCATCAAGCGTCTGCGGGCCAAGCTCGACGGGCCGTTCGACGAGAAACTGCTGCACACGATTCGTGGCATGGGTTATGTGCTGGAGAGCCGTGGTGTCCAGTAATTCGATTGCCCTGCGCCTCAGTGGAATGTTCACCCTGGTGGCGTTGCTGGTGTTTTTGTTGATCGGCTGGGCGCTGTATCAGCAGGTCGATAAAGGCCTGGGGTTGCTGCCCGAAGCCGAACTGGACGCGCGCTACAGCGTGCTCGAATCCACCGTCGGCCGGTATGGCACGCCCGAGCATTGGGTGAAGATCAACAACAAGCTCAAGCTGCTCGGCGAAGAAGACAAGCGCATCAGTTTCTGGATTATCAGCGGCGATCCGCACTACGAATACGGCAACCTCACACCGCAAATCCGTAGCTTCGCCGAAGGGCCGCTGGGCATGCGTGACTTGCAGTTGCCAGACCATCCCTACCCGCTGAAAGTGCTGGTGAGCCAGTTCCCGGCCAAGGATCAACGCCCACCGTTGCGCTTCATGATCGGCATCGACACCGAGACGTTTGTCGAAACTCAACATCACTTGCTGATCGCATTGATCAGCCTGGCGATTGTCGGTGTGTTACTGGCTTCTGCGTTGGGGTATTGGGTGGCGCGGATCGGCCTCCAGCCTTTGATCAAACTGTCTCAGGAAGCCCAGCGCCTGGCGCCGCCGCTGCGTTCCGGGCGTTTGCGATTGTCGTCGCTGCCGCCGGAACTGGACCAGTTCGTCAATTCGTTCAACTCGACGCTGGAGCGGGTTGAGCAGGCTTATTCACGGCTGGAGTCGTTCAACGCCGACGTCGCCCATGAGTTGCGTTCGCCGCTGACTAACCTGATCGGCCAGACCCAGGTCGCGCTGACGCGTGGGCGCTCCGCCGAGCACTATTTTGAAGTGCTGCAATCGAACCTCGAAGAACTGGAACGGCTGCGCTCGATCATCAACGACATGCTGTTCCTCGCCAGTGCGGATCAGGGCAGCAAGGCCACCAAACTGACCTCCACCTCGCTCGCCGATGAAGTGGCGACAACGCTGGAGTACCTGGATTTCATTCTTGAGGATGCACAGGTTCAGGTACAGGTCAGTGGTGATGCGCAGGTGCGGATCGAGATCGCGCATCTGCGTCGGGCATTGATCAATTTGCTGAGCAACGCAGTTCAGCACACTGAACCAGGGCGAGTGATTCAGGTGCGAATCGAGGTCGACGAGCATCAGGTGAGCATCGGCGTCGCCAACCCCGGCACACCGATTGCCAGCGAGCATTTGCCCCGGTTGTTTGAGCGTTTTTACCGAGTGGATGCGTCGCGCAGCAATAGCGGCAACAATCACGGGTTGGGGCTGGCGATCGTCAAGGCGATTGCACTGATGCATGGTGGGGATGTGTTTGTGCGCAGTGACCACGGGATGAATACTTTCGGAATTCACCTTCCCGTCTAGTCCTCACACGGACCTGTAGCAGCTGGCGAAGCCTGCGTCCGGCTGCGAAGCAGTCGTGAAACCAGACACTGCGGTGTTTCAGGTGATCCGAGTTGCCCGGATTGACGACTGCTTCGCAGCCGAACGCAGGCTTCGCCAGCTGCTACAGGTGCGGTGTTGCATTTCTTACTGTTGCCTCAACCGCAATAGTCCTTTCTTGAACTGGCTCTGTTTCCCATTGGCCAAGATCCTTATCTTTGCCCGCACCAAACAGCACTTGCCAAGCAAGAAGGTTTTAAAGATGTCCAACATCAAGGGTATTGCCAGCGCTTTCGTTTTGTCCTCTTTGTTCCTGTCTCCATTCGCCCTGGCGGAAGAGTCGCAGACGTTCGCCACGCAAAATGCCGCACGCACCACAGCCTACGATCAGTATCAGAGCGAAATGACGGCCAAGGCTCCAGACGCTGCGCAATCCCCTCAAACATCGACGTCTGCAAGCCAGACTGTGAATGAGAAAGACAGCTGATTCATACAACGACTCTGTTTCCCTCGACACTTTTCATCGGCTCTCCCCTTGAAAAGTTGTCTTCAAAGCCGCTGCTGTCAGCGGCTTTTTTTGTTGTGGCTGATCGTTCCCACGCTCTGCGTGGGAATGCCTCAACGGACGCTCCGCGTCCGGCTCTGGATGAGACGCGGAGCGTCTCGGGCTTCATTCCCACGCAGAGCGTGGGAACGATCATCCAGCTGGTTGCGCTTGCGCGCAACGCGCCATGCCTGGCGCACCCATAAAAAAAGGCCACCCGAAGGCAGCCTTTAAAAACTAGAGAGGTTTTTGCTTACACGGCCGCGACGGGACGCATGTAAGAGATCGGTGCAGTGCTGGCGTCTTCGAAAGTCACGACTTCCCAAGCATCTGTCTGCTCAATCAACTTGCGCAGCAGCTGGTTGTTCAATGCATGTCCGGACTTGAAGCCCTTGAACTCACCAATCAGGCTATTGCCCAGCAGGTAGAGGTCACCAATTGCATCGAGGATCTTGTGCTTCACGAATTCGTCTTCATAGCGAAGGCCGTCTTCGTTCAGTACACCATCCGCGTCGACCACAATAGCGTTTTCAACGCTGCCGCCGAGTGCGAGGTTGTGCTTGCGCAGGTACTCGATGTCACTCATGAAACCAAAGGTACGGGCGCGGCTGACTTCTTTTACGAACGAAGTGCTGGAAAAATCCACGCTTGCACTTTGTGTGCGGTTACGGAAAACCGGGTGATCGAAATCGATCTCGAAACTCACCTTGAAGCCTTCGAAAGGGACGAAAGTGGCGCGCTTGTCGCCGTCTTCCACTGTCACTTCCCGCAGGATCCGGATGAACTTCTTCGGTGCGTCCTGTTCTTCCAGGCCGGCCGATTGAATCAGGAATACGAAAGGTCCAGCGCTACCATCCATGATCGGGACTTCGGACGCGGAGAGCTCGACGTAGGCGTTATCGATGCCCAGGCCAGCCATGGCCGAAAGCAAGTGCTCCACCGTGTCCACTTTGACGTCACCGTTGACCAGTGTGGTCGACATAGTGGTTTCGCCAACGTTTTCTGCACGAGCAGGTATCTGCACCACAGGATCGAGGTCAGCACGACAAAACACGATGCCGGTGTCGATAGGCGCGGGCTTGAGGGTCAGGTATACCTTCTCCCCGGAGTGCAGGCCTACACCTGTGGCACGGATAATATTTTTCAGTGTGCGTTGTTTAATCATGGCTTGGGCCGCTTCAGCGCAAATTGCGAACTGGTATCAACAAAGGCTGGCGATGATAGCAGACCAGACCTTTGCTGAACACCAATCAACTTCATAGCCCTGATACATTCCATCAATCAGCCTGACGACGCAGGAATGCCGGGATATCCAGGTAGTCCAGATCATCTTGCGGATTCATCTTCGCGGCAGTCGCGGCACCGGCCTGAGCCTGGTTGCGCATGACGGTCGGACGGTCCAGATCACGGTAGTTCACCGCCGGTTGTTCCTGACGAGCGGGAGCCGATTGCTGCGGCTGGGAAGCCATCGAGGTGTGAACGGTGTTGTCGATGACCTTCACCGGCTTCTCGATTTTTGCGCCCAGACCGGTAGCCACCACGGTCACGTGCAGCTCGTCGCGCATGTCCGGATCGATAACGGTACCGACCTTGACCATCGCATGCTCGGAAGCGAAGGCTTCAATGATGCTACCCACGTCGGAGTACTCACCCAGCGACAGGTCAGGACCGGCGGTGATGTTCACCAGGATGCCGCGTGCACCTTGCAGGTTCACGTCTTCGAGCAACGGGTTGCGAATGGCCGCTTCGGTGGCCTCGCGTG
The DNA here is from genome assembly GCF_031456105.1 of Pseudomonas sp. BE134. NCBI lineage: Bacteria > Pseudomonadati > Pseudomonadota > Gammaproteobacteria > Pseudomonadales > Pseudomonadaceae > Pseudomonas > Pseudomonas sp. BE134. The sequence goes on from NZ_JAVDUA010000036.1 coordinate 14,545, forward strand.
CGCGGTTCGGACCGCTGGCGCAGCCAGTGCCCATCATCGCCATGCCCATTTCGCTCATCACGGTGCGGACGTCGGCGAAGTCGACGTTGATCATGCCCGGACGCTTGATGATGTCGGAAATACCGCGAACGGCACCGGCCAGCACATCGTCAGCCTTGGCGAATGCGGACAGCAGGCTTGCGTCCTTGCCAAGGATGGTTAACAGCTTCTCGTTGGGAATGGTGATCAACGAGTCGACGCTTTCGGACAGCAGACGGATGCCTTCGTCGGCGATCTGCATACGCTTGCGACCTTCGAACGGGAACGGACGAGTCACCACCGCAACGGTGAGGATCCCCATTTCCTTGGCCACTTCGGCAATGATTGGCGCCGCACCGGTACCGGTACCGCCGCCCATGCCAGTGGTGATGAACACCATGTTGGTGCCCTGCAGGACTTCGGCAATGCGCTCACGGTCTTCGAGAGCGGCCTGACGACCTACTTCAGGGTTGGCGCCGGCGCCCAGACCTTTGGTCACGCCGGTACCCAGTTGCAGGATGGTCCGCGCGCCGATGGATTTCAGCGCCTGGGCATCAGTGTTGGCGCAGATGAATTCAACGCCTTCAATGTTGCTCTTGACCATGTGATTCACAGCGTTTCCGCCGCCACCGCCAACACCGATAACTTTAATGACCGGGCTTGCGGGGATGTTGTCTACGAGTTCGAACATTTTCCCTCTCCTTTACGTTCTCTAGTTTTTTCGCCTACTGCTTTTGCTGCTTGTCGCTTTTACTGCTTGCTCTTGCGGCTTGTTGCTTGCCGCTTGAATCTGCTTCGTTAGAAGTTGCCTTGTACCCAGCTCTTGATGCGATCGAGCAAGGCGGCTTTCGGTTCTTCATTGCTGTAGCTGTCACGGCTGCTGATGCCCGAGAACGAAATCCCGTCGGACTGCTTTTGCAGGCCGTACATCAACAGGCCAACGCCGGTGGAATAAATCGGGTTGCGCACCACGTCGTCCAGACCCTTGACGCCATGGGGCACGCCCAGGCGCACCGGCATGTGGAAAATCTCTTCAGCCAGTTCAGTGGCGCCTTCCATCTTCGCCGTACCACCGGTCAGCACGATGCCGGCCGGGATCAGGTCTTCGTAGCCGCTGCGGCGCAGTTCAGCCTGGATCAGCGTGAACAGCTCGTCGTAACGCGGCTCGACCACCTCGGCCAGGGCCTGACGGGACAGCTCGCGCGGTGGACGGTCGCCAACGCTTGGAACCTTGATGGTCTCACCGGCACCGGCCAGTTTGGCCAGGGCGCAGGCGTAGCGAATCTTGATTTCTTCGGCGTACTGGGTCGGGGTACGCAACGCCATGGCGATGTCGTTGGTCACCTGATCGCCCGCAATCGGGATTACGGCGGTGTGACGGATCGCACCTTCGGTGAAGATCGCGATGTCGGTGGTGCCACCGCCGATGTCCACCAGGCAAACGCCCAGCTCTTTCTCGTCGTCGGTCAGGACCGAATAGGCGGAAGCCAGTTGTTCAAGAATGATGTCGTCGATTTCCAGGCCACAACGACGCACGCATTTTTCAATGTTCTGTGCGGCGTTGACGGCGCAGGTGACCACGTGAACCTTGGCTTCCAGACGCACGCCGGACATGCCCAGCGGCTCGCGGACACCTTCCTGGTTATCGATCACGTAATCCTGCGGCAGGGTGTGCAGCACGCGCTGGTCCGCCGGAATCGCCACAGCCTGGGCCGCGTCGAGGACGCGCTCAAGGTCGGCCGGGCTGACTTCGCGATCACGAATGGCGACGATGCCGTGGGAGTTCAGGCTGCGGATGTGATTGCCGGCCACACCGACAAACGCCGAGTGAATGCGGCAACCGGCCATCAGCTGCGCTTCTTCGATAGCGCGCTGGATCGACTGCACGGTGGATTCGATGTTCACCACCACGCCTTTTTTCAGGCCACGGGACGGATGGGTACCGATCCCGACGATTTCGAGCGTGCCGTCGTCCGCAACCTCGCCGACCAGCGCCACCACCTTGGAGGTGCCGATATCGAGACCGACGATCATTTTGCCGCTTTGCACGTTTGCCATGGGTCCTGCCTCTTCTTAATTCTTCGCGACAGCGGGTTGGGCTGTCGTGGGCGCTACAGGTTCCCGCCAGCCAACAGCGAGGCCGTTGGCGTAGCGCAGATCGATGCGCGCAATGTTCGTAATCTGTTCTTTAAGCGTCTTGTCATAGATGGCGATGAAACGGCGCATCTTCTCTACCAGCTTGCCGCGCCCCAGCAGCAGTTCGATCCCGGGACCGGCACTGCCGGCGCCAGTGGTCAGGAACCAGCTGCCGCGTTCACGCAACTCCAGGCGTGCAATCGAGAAGCCCAGCGGCCTGAGCATCTGGCTCAGCACCTGGTATTGCTGCATCACCTGCTGTTGAGCCCGTTGGGGGCCGAACAGCTGTGGCAAGTGTTCGTAGTTCGCCAGCTCACGCGGGGTGAACGCCTGGCCCTGGTTGTTCAACAGCGATTCATCGCCCCAACGGGCCACCGGCAGTTGTTCTTCCAGGCGGATCACCACTTGATCCGGCCACACCCGGCGCACTTCGGCGTGAGCAATCCATGGCATCGTTTCAAGCTCGGTGCGCATGCTCTCCAGGTCGATGGTGAAGAAGCTCGACGCCACGTACGGGGCGATTCGCTGCTGCACGGCTTGCTGGCTGATGTAACTCAAATCGCCTTGCACGTTGATCTTGGTGATTGGCCGGTCGGCGTACGGCAGCAAATGCTGCGCGCCTTCGTAAGTACCAAACCCCAGAGCGACCAACAGCACCGGCCAGAACAAGGCTTTGAGAAAACCAAAATTGGCTTTCGGCAGGCGCATCGACATCGGCTCTTTTGCCACCATTCGGCTGGCCCCCCGTGGCACCGGCTTGCGGCCGGGTGCTGGAGGGGGCTGATGTCTTAGCGATGCGCCTTGCATGGTCCTAACCTCTCGCCGACTCTTGGTTACCGGCAGTGTTGCCGACAACACTGGCTGCCAGAATGGCCAGAACCAGTTGCTGGAAATCCAGACCGGCAGCACGGGCCGCCATCGGCACCAGGCTGTGATCGGTCATACCCGGTGCGGTGTTCACTTCCAGGAACCAGAACTGCCCATCGGCATCCTGCATCACGTCTGCCCTGCCCCAACCGGCGATACCCAGCGCCTCGCAGGCTTTCGCCGTGAGGTCCATGAGTTCCTTTTCCTTGGTGCTGTCGAGCCCGCACGGAATGCGGTACTGGGTATCGTTGGCGATGTACTTGGCGTCGTAGTCGTAGAAGCTGTGCGTCGTGCCCAAGGCAATTGGAGGCAACACCTGGTCACGCAGGGTGGCGATGGTGAACTCCGGACCCTGAATCCATTGCTCGACCAACACTTGCGAATCGTAGGTACTGGCCGCTTTCCAGGCGCCGATCAAATCGGACGCGCAATTCACTTTGGCCATACCGATACTTGAACCTTCATGCGCCGGTTTGACGATCAAAGGGAAGCCCAGTTCCGTCGCTGCCGAAATACAATCGGCCTCGCTGCTCAATACGGCATGACGCGGCGTCGGAATACCCAGGCTGTGCCAGACCTGTTTGGTGCGCAGCTTGTCCATGGCCAGCGCCGAGGCCAGAATGCCGCTGCCGGTGTACGGAATGCCCAGGCATTCGAGCAGGCCCTGCATGCTGCCGTCTTCACCGCCACGACCGTGGAGGATGATGAAGGCGCGGTCGATTTTTTCGTTGAGCAAACGCTGCAACAGGTCATCACCGACATCGAGACCGAACGCATCCACACCGGCACTTTGCAGTGCCGCGAGGACCGCGTTACCCGACTTCAGGGAAACTTCCCGCTCGGCACTCTTGCCGCCGAACAGCACGGCAACGCGGCCGAAATCTTTCGGCGCGACAGTGGAGACGAGGTTGGCGTAAGCAGCAGTCATTTCAACTTCCCCACGCTTGGCGCGGCAACGGCGCCAGCGAACAACGGACTGTTCAATAGTTTCGGAGCAAGGCCACCGATATCACCGGCGCCCTGGCACAGCAGGATGTCGCCAGCACGCAGCAGTGGCTTGACCAATGGCGCGAGGTCGACGCCGCGCTCGATGTAGATCGGGTCCAGCTGACCGCGCTGACGGATGCTGTTGCACAATTTGCGGCTGTCGGCGCCCGGGATCGGCTCTTCGCCGGCCGGGTAGACTTCCATCAACAGCAGGACGTTGGCGTCAGCCAGTACATTGACGAAATCGTCGTACAGGTCACGGGTGCGGCTGTAACGGTGCGGCTGGTAGACCATCACCAGACGACGCTCCGGCCAGCCACCGCGCACGGCTTTGATCACGGCAGCGACTTCGGTCGGGTGATGACCGTAATCGTCGACCAGCATCACGTTGCCGCCTTCGACCGGCAGTTCGCCGTAGACCTGGAAGCGACGGCCAACACCCTGGAACCCGGACAGGCCCTGGACGATGGCTTCATCGCTGACACCCTCATCAGAAGCGATGCAGATAGTGGCCAGCGCGTTCAATACGTTGTGGTTGCCCGGCATGTTCACCGAGACATCCAGCGGCTCGCACTCAGGGCGCAGCACCGTGAAGAAGGTCTGCATGCCCTGCTGACGCACATTGATGGCGCGCACGTCGCAGTCATCGCCGAAGCCGTAAGTGACGGTCGGGCGTTTGACCAGAGGGAGGATTTCACGCACCACCGGATCGTCCAGGCACACCACGGCCAGCCCATAGAACGGCAGGTTGTGGAGGAACTCGACGAAGGTTTTCTTCAGTTTGTTGAAGTCACCGTCGTAGGTCGCCATGTGATCGGCGTCGATGTTGGTGACCACAGCCACCAACGGCTGCAAGTGCAGGAAACTGGCGTCGCTTTCGTCGGCTTCGGCAATCAGGTAACGGCTGGTGCCGAGCTGGGCATTGGTGCCCGCGGCATTCAGACGACCACCAATGACGAACGTCGGGTCCAGGCCACCGGCCGCGAACACCGAAGCGATCAAGCTGGTGGTGGTGGTTTTACCGTGCGTACCGGCGACGGCGATACCGTGACGGTAGCGCATCAGTTCTGCCAGCATCTCGGCGCGAGGCACCACCGGAATACGGCGTTCCAGTGCAGTCGCGACTTCCGGGTTGGAGGTGTTGACGGCGCTCGACACCACCAGCACATCGGCCGACGCGGCGTTCTCGGCGCGGTGGCCGATAAAGATCTGCGCGCCGAAAGACTCCAGGCGCTCGGTCACGGGCGACGCTTTCAGGTCGGAACCGGACACGTCATAGCCCAGGTTCAACAACACTTCAGCGATGCCGCACATGCCCACGCCGCCGATGCCGACGAAGTGAATTTTACGGATGCGGCGCATCTCCGGTTGCGGCATGGCTTTCTGATTCTCAACCATGGGCCACCTCCAGACAGGTATCGACCACGTTACGGGTGGCATCGGGTTTGGCCAGGCGGCGTGCCGCGGTAGCCATATCGTTGAGTCGTTGTGGTTGCATCAGGACCTCTGTCAGGCGAGCGGCAAGATCCGCTGCGCCAGTCGTTCTTTGCGGCATCAGGAAGGCAGCGCCTTCACGGGCCAAATAATCAGCGTTGCGGGTCTGGTGATCGTCGATCGCATGGGGCAAAGGCACCAGCATCGAGGGCAGACCGGCGGCGGCCAGTTCACTGATGGTCAACGCGCCTGCGCGGCACACCACCAGGTCGGCCCAGCCATAGGCTTGGGCCATGTCTTTGATGAAAGGCTGCACTTGCGCCTCGACGCCAGCCGCGCGATAGCGCTCTGCAGTCACTTCATCGTGGTTTTTGCCGGCCTGATGGAACACGTCCGGGCGCAGGTCGGGGGCGACTTGCGACAGGGCTTCAGGCAGCAATTTGTTCAACGGTTCTGCGCCCAGGCTTCCGCCCAGGATCAGCAAACGAGCCTTGCGACCGGCCAGGGCAGGTCGCGCTGTTTCGAGGAACAGCTCGGTGCGCACCGGGTTACCGGTGGTCCGACGGCAGTCCGACAGGGTAAAGGTGTCGGGGAACGCTTCACAGACCCGGGCGGCCAACGGCACCAGCAACCGATTGGCGGTACCGGCCACGGCGTTCTGCTCATGAACGATCACCGGTACACCAGACAGTTTGGCAGCAACACCGCCAGGTCCGGTCACATAACCACCGAAGCCCACCACGCACACCGGCCGCAGCTGACGAATGATCGCCCGCGCTTGCCAGACGGATTTGAGCAACATGAACGGTGCCTTGAGGAAGGACAGCTTGCCCTTGCCGCGCAGACCGCTGGCGTTGATCCGATGCAGCTCGATACCGGCCATCGGCACCAGGTCGTTTTCAATGCCACGCGGCGTCCCCAGCCAATGCACGGTGTAGCCGCGGGCCTGGAATTCGCGAGCACAGGCCAGCGCAGGGAATACATGCCCCCCGGTGCCGCCGGCCATGATCAATACGTTAGCGCCCATGGGTCGGCTCCTCGGCGAAGTCGCTCTCATGGAACTCCATCTCTTCACTGCCCAGGTGGGTTCGACTCTCCCACTCAATGCGCAGCAACAAGCCGAGACAGGCACCGCAAATCACCAGCGAGCTACCGCCATAACTGAGGAATGGCAGCGTCAGGCCTTTGGTCGGCAGCAGACCGACGTTCACGCCGATGTTGATCAGGAACTGACCAATCCACAGGAACGACAGGCCGTACGCGATGTAGGCAGCGAAGAATTGCTTGGCCTTCTCGGCCCAATAACCAATGTACATGCCACGAATACAGACAAAGGTGAACAGCGCCACGGTGCACAACGAACCCACGGCACCCAGTTCTTCGGCCAGTACCGAGAACACGAAGTCGGTGTGGGCTTCAGGCAGGTAGAACTGTTTCTGCACGCTGTTGCCCAGGCCAACACCCAGCCACTCGCCGCGACCGAAGGCGATCAATGCCTGCGACAGCTGATAGCCGGCACCGAACTGGTCGGCCCATGGATCGGCAAAGTTGGTCAGGCGCGCCATTCGATACGGCTGCATTTGAATCAACAACACCACCGCCCCGACGGCCAGGGCCACCATCAAGGAAAACCGGAACAGTCCGACCCCGCCCAGGAACAGCATCGCCGCAGCCGCCCCCATCATCACGACGGTGGCACCGAAGTCCGGCTCCATCAGCAACAGCCCCGCCATCGGCAACAGCACGATGAACGGCTTGAAGAAGCCCATCCAGCTTTCACGCACTTCTTTCTGGCGACGCACCAGATAACCGGCGAGGTAGATCACCACGAACACCTTGGCGATCTCGGAAGGCTGGACGTTGAAGAAACTGAAACCGATCCAGCGCATCGAACCGTTCACTTCACGGCCAATCCCCGGAACGATCACCATCACCAGCAGACCGAACGCACCCAGCAGCATCAGCCAGCCCAGGCGTTGCCAGGTGGCAATCGGAATCATCATGGTGACGATGCAGGCACCCAAGCCCAGCACCACGTAAATAAGGTGGCGAATCATGTAATACAGGGCACTGCCCGACTGCACCGCCCCTACCTCGGTCGATGCAGATGCAATCATGACAAGCCCCAGGCCGATCAATGCCAGGCAACCGGCGAGCATCGGAAAATCGAGGTCGATGCCGCGCCCGGTGATGATGGGCGACGGATAAGGCTTGATGATGTTTTTCAGGCTCATGCCAGTTCCTCCACTGCCTGGACGAACTGGTGACCGCGGTCTTCGTAGTTCTTGAACATGTCGAAACTGGCGCAGGCAGGTGACAGCAGCACCACGTCACCGGGTTCGGCAGCCGTACGGCATTTCGCTACGGCTTCAACCAGCGAGCTGACGCGAATCAGCGGCACGGCATCGCCGATGGCCTCGCCGATCTTGTCGGAGTCACGGCCCATCAGGATCACGGCGCGGCAGTTGGCAGCCACCGGATCGCGCAGATCATTGAACTCTGCACCTTTGCCGTCGCCGCCGGCGATCAGCACGATCTTGCCTTCGATGTCCGCACCCAGGCCTTCGATGGCCGCCAGTGCAGCGCCGACGTTAGTGGCCTTGGAGTCGTTGTAATAGCCGACGCCATCCAGATCACGGACCCACTGGCAACGATGCTCAAGTCCGGCGAAGGAGCGCAGGGCCGTGAGCATGGCGTCGAATGGCAGACCGACAGCGTGGCCCAGCGCCAAGGCCGCGAGGGCATTGGACTGGTTGTGGGCACCACGGATTTTCAGTTCGCGCACCGGCATCAGGTTCTGGAATTCGAAGGCCAGGTATTTCTCGCCCTCTTCTTCGCGGATACCGAAGGCCTTGAAATCAGGCTTGCCCAGACCAAAGGTCCAACACGGCTGGCCCTCGCCCATCAACGGACGGCTCAGGGCGTCCTGACGGTTGACCACAAACTGCCTGGCGCCACGGAAGATCCGGTGCTTGGCCAGATGATAGGCCGGCAGACCGCTGTAACGATCCATGTGGTCTTCGCTGACGTTGAGCACGGTCGCCACTTCGGCGTTAAGTTGATCGGTGGTTTCCAGCTGGAAACTCGACAGTTCCATCACGTACAGCTCGATGTCATCGCTGAGCAGGTCCAGTGCCGGCGTACCGAGGTTGCCACCGACGGCCACGCGCTTGCCTGCCGCAGCCGCCATCTCGCCGACCAGGGTGGTGACGGTGCTTTTCGCGTTGGAACCGCTGATGGCGACAATCGGTGCCTTCGCGTTACGCGCAAACAACTCGATGTCGCCGGACAATTTCACGCCACGGGCAGCGGCAGCCTGCAGGGCCGGGGTCGCCAACGCCAGGCCGGGGCTCACGTAGAGCTCGTCGGCACGGCACAGGAACTCGACGTCCAGCTCGCCACAACGCACTTCCACGTGCGGATAGTCACGCTTGAGCGTGGCCAGTTCCGGTGGATTTTCCCGCGTATCGGCCACAGCAAACGACGTGCCCCGGTTCGCCAGGAAGCGAACCAGGGACATGCCGCTCTTGCCGAGGCCGACAACGATGCGGAAGTGGTCAGAAGCGATCAGAGACACGAGTTTCTACCTCAGCTTCAGAGTGGCAAGGCCAACCAGCACGAGAATCACGGTGATGATCCAGAAACGGACGATCACGCGTGGCTCGGGCCAGCCCTTGAGTTCAAAGTGGTGGTGAATCGGTGCCATGCGGAACACCCGGCGACCGGTCATCTTGAAAGAAGCAACCTGAATGACCACCGACAGGGTCTCCATCACGAACACGCCGCCCATGATGAACAGGACGATTTCCTGACGGACGATCACCGCGATGGTGCCCAGCGCCGCGCCCAGCGCCAGTGCGCCGACATCGCCCATGAAAACCTGGGCCGGATAGGTGTTGAACCACAGGAACCCGAGGCCCGCACCGATCAACGCGCCGCAGAACACGATCAGTTCACCCGCGCCCGGCACATAAGGGATCAGCAGGTACTCAGCGAATTTCACGTTACCCGACAGGTAGCAGAAGATCCCCAGACCGCCGCCGACCATTACAGTCGGCATGATGGCCAGACCATCGAGGCCGTCAGTCAGGTTGACTGCGTTGCTCGAACCGACGATCACGAAGTAGGTCAGCACGATAAAGCCTGCGCCCAGCGCAATGCTGTAATCCTTGAGCATCGGCAGGATCAGGGTGGTTTCTACCGGGGTAGCGGCGGTCATATAAAGGAAGATCGCTGCGCCCAGACCAAATACCGATTGCCAGAAATACTTCCAGCGGCTCGGCAAGCCACGGGAGTTCTTCTCGATCACTTTGCGATAATCGTCGACCCAGCCGATGGCGCCGAACAGCAACGTCACCAACAGTACAGTCCAGACATAACGGTTGCTCAGGTCAGCCCAAAGCAAGGTGCTGACGCCGATGGACGACAGAATCAGCGCGCCACCCATGGTTGGCGTGCCGGACTTGGAGAGGTGCGATTGTGGGCCGTCGTTGCGTACGGATTGACCGATCTGACGGTTCTGCAAGGTACGGATCATCCACGGGCCATAGCACAGGGACAAAACCAGCGCGGTCAGCACACCGAGAATCCCGCGCAGGGTCAGGTACTGAAAGACCGCGAAGCCTTTGTAGAACTGTTGCAGATACTCCGCTAGCAGCAGCAGCATTAATGTTTCTCCAGACTGGACCCGCACAAAGCCGCGACGATGTTTTCCATCGCAGCGCTGCGCGAACCCTTGATCAAAATAGTGGTGTTGGTGTCTTGCTCGGCGCCCAAGGCCTTGATCAGTTCAGCCTGAGTGCTGAAGTGAAAGGCCTGTGGACCGAAAGCGTTTACGGCGTGAACCATGTTGGGTCCGACGGCATACAGCGCAGACACCTTGCCGCGGGCGTATTCACCCACATCGCGGTGCCCCTGCTCCGCCCAATCGCCCAACTCGCCGATATCCCCGAGCACCAGGACGGTGCGACCGGAAAAGCCGGCGAGTATATCAACGGCGGCGCACATGGAGGTCGGATTTGCGTTGTACGTATCATCAATAACGCGCATGCCGTTGGTGGCCAGTTGCGCGACGGTGCGACCCTTGACCGGTTGCACGGCGGCCAGCCCCGTGGCGATGCCAAACAGCGAAACGCCGAGGGCATGAGCGGCAGCGGCAGCAGCCATGGCGTTGGCGACGTTATGCGTACCGAGCAGGTTCAGTTGAACGCGCTCCACCCCATCAGGCGTGTGCAGGTTGAACGCCGGGCAGCCGCGAGCATCGCGGTCCAGGTCACTGGCGTAGAAGTCGGCACTGAGATTGCTCAGGGCAAACGACAGCACTTTGCGACCGGCCGCGCGAGCCTTCCAGATTTCAAAGGCCTTGTCGTCGAGATTAAGAACGGCGATGCCATCGGCCTCGAGCCCTTCAATAATTTCGCCTTTGGCTTCAACGATTTTTTCCGGCCCGCCAAACTCACCAACGTGGGCGGTACCGGCGTTGTTGAGGATGGCCACATGAGGTTTGGTCATGCCCACGGTGTAGGCAATTTCGCCAAGGCGCGAGGCACCGAGTTCGATCACGGCAGCGGTGTGTTCCGGCGCGAGTTCGAGCAAGGTCAGCGGCACGCCAAGGTCGTTGTTCAGGTTGCCACGGGTGGCCAATACCGGACCGCGCGTGCGCAGGATACTGGCGAGCATTTCCTTGACCGTGGTCTTGCCACTGGAACCGGTGATGGCCGCGACAGGGTTGGTGAACCCGGCACGGTTCAGTGCGCCCAGTTGACCGAGCGCCTGACGGGTGTCTTTGACCAGTAGCTGTGGCATTGCGCTGTCGGCGACTTCGCGCTCGACCAACGCAGCGACGGCACCTTTGGCCGCGACGTCGTTCAAGTAGTCGTGACCGTCGAAGCGCGGACCGGTCAGGGCAATAAATAGTTGGCCGGGCTGGATCGCGCGGCTGTCAATGCTGACGCCTTCGAACGTGGCGTCCGCAGCAATCAGGCGAGCATTCAGCGCGCCGGTCAGTTCGCTCAGTTTCAAGGCTTTAAGCATGGGCCACCTCCCACGCGCTCAGGGCATGATCGGCCTCGACCAGATCGGAGAAGGCGTGACGCTCGCCGTTGATTTCCTGATAGTCCTCATGACCTTTACCGGCCAGCACAATCACGTCATCCACCGAAGCGCCGGCGATCAACTGGGCAATCGCCTGGCCACGGCCAGCCACGAAAGTCACTTTATCCACAGCCTTGAAACCGGCGCGGATGTCATCGAAGATCACAGCCGGGTCTTCGGTGCGCGGATTGTCATCGGTCACCAGCACGCCGTCGGCCAGACGTTCAACCACTTCAGCCATCAGCGGACGCTTGCCGCGATCACGATCGCCGCCGCAGCCGAACAGGCACAGCAAGCGACCTTTGGCGTGTGGACGCAGGGCCATCAGGACTTTTTCGAGCGCGTCCGGAGTGTGCGCGTAATCGACCACCACCAGCGGCTGAGTACCGCCACCCAGGCGCTGCATGCGACCGGCCGGGCCTTCGAGCTTCGGCAGGACGTGGAGGATTTCGTCCAGCGCATAGTCCAGACCGAGCAAGGCGCCGACGGCGGCCAGCACATTGCTCAGGTTGAAGCGACCGAGCAAGGTGCTGCGCAAATGGTGCTCGCCCTGAGGCGTGACCAACGTAGCGCGCACGCCTTCATCGTCGAAATGCGCTTCACGGCAATACAAGTAGGCGCTGGTGTCTTCCAGACTGTAGGTGATCAAACGCGACTCACACTTTTCGGCGGCCAGTTGGCGGCCGAATTCGTCGTCCAGGTTCACCACCCGGCACTTCAAATCGTTCCAGGCAAACAGCTTGGCCTTGGCTTCGCCGTAGGCCTGCATGGTGCCGTGGTAATCGAGGTGATCGCGGGACAGGTTGGTCATCACCGCCACGTCAAACGCCAGTGCGGTCACGCGGCCCTGATCCAGACCATGAGAAGAGACTTCCATGGCAACGGCTTTGGCGCCGGCCTTTTTCAGGTCGGCCAGGGTCGCTTGCACGGCGATCGGGTTCGGTGTGGTGTGCAAGCCGCTTTCCAGCGCGCCGTAGAAACCGGAGCCCAGCGTGCCGACGATGCCACAGTGCTGACCCAGAAGATCGAGCGCCTGTGCCACCAGTTGAGTCACGCTGGTTTTGCCATTGGTGCCGGTCACGCCAATCAGATTCAAGTGACGGCTCGGCTCGCCATAAAAGCGTCCGGCGATGTCCGACAGTTGCGCCGCCAGGCCTTTGACCGGAATCAGCGGGACCTCGGTGATCGGCAATACAGTCGCACCTTCGACTTCATAAGCCACGGCGGCAGCGCCGCGTTGCAGGGCATCGGCGATGTGCGCGCGACCGTCGAAGCGCCCGCCCGGGACGGCGAGAAACAGGTCGCCAGCGCGCACGTTGCGGCTGTCGAGCGCCAATTCGCGGATCAGCAGATCGCGACCGGCGTGGGCAAAAATCTTGTTCAGACTCAGAGACATCAGCCGCGCCCTCCATTGGCTTTCAGCGGTACGACGGGAGTTGCATTCGCAGTTTCAGTCGGTGGCAGGTTGTCCGGCGTAATGTTCATCAGGCGCAGTGTCCCGGACATCACCTTGCTGAACACTGGCGCCGAGACCAGACCACCGAAGTAACCGGCCTTGGTCGGTTCATCGATAACCACGACGATGGCGTAACGCGGATCGCTCATCGGTCCGAAGCCTGCGAACAGCGAGCGGTAAGAGTTCTCGGCGTAGCCTTTGCTGCCGACAGAGGTCTTGCGCGCAGTACCCGACTTGCCAGCCACGTGATACGCCGGCACTTGCGCACGGAAGACACCGCGCGGCGCTTCGATCACTTGGGTCAGCATGGTTTGCATGGTTTTCGAGACGGCTTCCGGCAGCACCTGCGTGGTCTGCGGCGCCTTGTCGGTTTTGATCAGGGTCAAGGGTGCGAGGCGACCGTCGTTGGCCAGCGCCGAGAAGGCGTGGACCAGTTGAATCGCAGTCACGGAAACCCCGTAGCCGTAGGACAGCGTGGCGGTTTCAGCCTTGCGCCATTCGCGGTAGTTCGGCAGATTGCCGACGCGCTCGCCCGGGAAGCCGAGACCGGTGTCCTGGCCGAGGCCAAGTTTTTGCGCCAGACGGTAAATCGTCTCGCCGCCGATATCGAACGCGACCTTGCTCATGCCGACGTTACTGGAATTGATCAGGATGCCGGTCAGGTCGAGTACCGGACCTTCGGTCTTCGATACGTCCTTGATGGTGTACTTGCCAATCTGCAAGGAGCCTGGATACACCTCGACGGTATCGCTGGGTTTCCAGCGCCCGGTTTCAATCGCGGCGCTCATGGAAACGGCTTTCATGGTCGAACCCGGCTCGAACACGTCGATCATCGCGCGGTTACGCATCATCGCCGGCTGCAGGTTGCGACGGTTATTCGGGTTGTAGGTCGGCTGGTTGACCATGGCCAGGATCTCGCCGGTCTTCACATCCATGATCACCAGGCTGCCCGCCTTGGCGCCGTTCTCGATGATCGCGTTACGCAGTTCGCGGTTGGCCAGGTATTGCAGGCGCAGGTCAATGGACAACGCCAAGGGCTTGCCGGCCTTGGCGTTTTTGGTGACCTGGACATCCTTGATCAGCCTTCCGCGCCGATCCTTGATGACTTGACGCTTGCCGGGGACCCCGGCGAGCCATTCGTCATAGGCCAGTTCGACCCCTTCTCGACCGTGGTCATCGATGTCGGTGAATCCAACCATGTGCGCGGTGACTTCACCGGCCGGGTAAAAACGCCGGAATTCTTCAATGCCGTAGACGCCCGGTACTTTCAGGTCGAGCACGGACTGGCCCTGCTCCGGAGTCAGCCCGCGAACCAGGTAAATGAATTCTTTGTTGGCCTGGGCTTCGAGACGTTCAGCCAGGGCTTTGGGGTCCTGACCCAGGGCAGCCGCCAGTGCCGGCCACTTCTCTTTGGCCGTTTGCATTTCCTTGGCGTTGGCCCACAGCGTGGTGACCGGGGTACTCACGGCCAAAGGCTCGCCGTTACGGTCGGTGATCAGGCCACGGTGCGCCGGAATCGGAATATGACGAACGCTGCGCGCATCGCCCTGACCTTTAAGGAAGGCCCGGTCGACGACTTGCAGATCGATGATGCGCCAGGAAATCGCCGCGACCATGATGCCGAGCAAACCCACGACCACGCGAAAACGCCATGGGAACATTGCGCCTTCGAGTTTCATCATGGCGCCACCATCTTCACTTCAGCTGCGCCTGGAATGCGCATCTTCAGCTGTTCGGAGGCCAGCACTTCAATACGGCTATGGGCGGTCCAGGTGCTCTGCTCAAGGATCAAACGACCCCACTCGGCCTGCGCCTTGTCGCGCACGCTCAACTCGTTATACAGCGAGTTCAACAGTTGACGGTTCCAGTGAGCGCTGTACGACACGCCGATCGCTGAAACGAGCACGCCGGCAAACAACAGCAGCATGAAAAAGCTTCCGCCGGGCAGTGGCTTGGCGAAAAGCTTGCTCACCGCAGCTTCTCCGCCACGCGCATGACGGCGCTACGGGAACGTGGGTTGGCTTTGAGTTCGGCGTCGGAGGCCGTCTGCGCTTTGCCATGGACTTTGATTTTCGGTTCGAACGCAACGTGGCGAACCGGCAAGTTGCGCGGCAGGTTGTCGGCTTCGCCTTTAACCAGCTTGCGCATGAACAATTTGACGATGCGATCTTCCAGGGAGTGGAAGCTGATAACGACCAGACGGCCGCCGACTTCCAGGCATTCGAGTGCGGCTTCGAGACCGGCTTCCAGATCGCCCAGTTCGTTGTTGACATGAATTCGCAGACCCTGGAACGCACGGGTCGCCGGGTTCTTGCCTTTTTCCCACGCCGGGTTGGCGACTTTCAGGACTTCGGCCAGATCAGCGGTGCGTTCGAACGGCTTGATGTCGCGGCGCTCGGCCACGGCTCGGGCCATGCGACCGGAGAACCGTTCTTCACCGTATTCCTTGAACACGCGGGCGATTTCTTCCGCCGGTGCGGTGTTGACGAACTCCGCAGCACTGATCCCACGGGAAGGGTCCATGCGCATGTCCAGCGGGCCGTCATTGAGGAAGCTGAAGCCGCGCTCAGGGTCGTCGAGCTGCGGCGAAGACACGCCGAGGTCGAGCAAAACGCCGCTGACCTTGCCCGCCAGGCCGCGCTCGGCGACTTCCGAACCCAGCTCGGCAAAGCTGCGCTGCACAACGACAAAGCGGCCGTCTTCGGCCGCTAGCGTCTGCCCGGTGGCAATTGCTTGAGGATCTTTATCAAATCCGAGCAACCGACCATCAGGCCCCAGCTGGCTCAAGATCAGCCGGCTGTGCCCGCCGCGCCCGAACGTGCCGTCCAGATAGCAGCCATCAGGACGTACGGCGAGAGCCTCGACGGCTTCGTCAAGCAGCACGGTGATGTGGTTAAAGCCGCTATCAATAGTCACAGGATCAAATCACGCAGTTCATCAGGCATGGCGCCCGGTTGTTGAATAGCAGCCAGGTCAGCGGCAGAAACCGCATCCCAGGCATCCTCGTCCCATAATTGGAACTTGTTCAGTTGGCCTACCAACATCGCGCGCTTATCCAACTTGGCATATTCACGAAGACGCGGTGGAACCAGAAAACGACCACTGCCATCGAGTTCGAGGTCGACGGCATTACCAATCAGTAAACGTTGCAGGCGGCGGTTCTCTTCGCGAAGCGAAGGCAGTGCGCGCAGTTTGGTTTCAATAACTTCCCACTCATCGAGGGGGTAAACACACAAACATGGATCAACGGCGTCGATTGTGACGATTAACTGCCCGGAACTACGCGAAACGAGCTCGTCACGGTACCGGCTCGGCATGGCGAGACGGCCCTTTGCATCGAGACTGATAGCGTTAGCTCCGCGAAACACGTCAGCGTTTCTCCAAATTTTAGCGTTTTACGTTCAAAAAACCCACTTCATGCCACTTTCCGCCACTTGCGCACACTATAGGAATGCGGCCACCGCACCGTCAAGGCGCGGATTAAAGGAAAACCCTTACAGAACTGAGATTTAGGAGCGTAGGAGGGGGTGATACGGAAATCTGACGTGTCATTGCACCCAATAACTTGAGACAACTCAGATGGCTGCGCTCGAAAGTTAAAGTAGTTTGTTAAGAGTAAGATTTTTTTGGTCTTACGAAAGTGCTTCTGCTGATGATTCTGAAAGGAGGGGAAATGCAATCACCAGCGCCCTGCTCAAAGATTCAAACAGGGAGGAAAAAAAGGTGGAGAGTCGATCTGTAAGCCGGGTTCTGTCTTGAACAGTCATTCGTCTACGATGGCCATCACTGGACATCTTTAGCAACCTACCCGGTCCCAGCGCGGGCCACGCCTTGGGACCCTATTTGGTCTTGCTCCAAGTGGGGTTTACCTAGCCACGAACTGTTGCCAGACGTGCGGTGCGCTCTTACCGCACCTTTTCACCCTTACCGGCGCCGAAGCGCTTAGGCGGTTATTTTCTGTGGCACTTTCCGTAGGCTCACGCCTCCCAGGCATTACCTGGCACTTCGCCCTATGGAGCCCGGACTTTCCTCCCCCCCCTAATTTTCATAGAGGGCAG
The DNA here is from genome assembly GCF_031456105.1 of Pseudomonas sp. BE134. Lineage (NCBI taxonomy): Bacteria > Pseudomonadati > Pseudomonadota > Gammaproteobacteria > Pseudomonadales > Pseudomonadaceae > Pseudomonas > Pseudomonas sp. BE134. The sequence goes on from NZ_JAVDUA010000036.1 coordinate 31,594, forward strand.
CGACTGTCCGATCGACTCTCCGCCGCGAAGGTTAACGGCAGAGCGGCCGAAGAACAAGCGCTAAACGCCTTTGACCCCTCCAGCACGTCGGGTTTTACTCGCCCTTCTGTTTATCGAGAGCGACCTGATACAGCACATTCTTGCGCTCGCCAGTGATTTGCGCGGCCAAGGCGGCCGCACGCTTGAGCGGCATCTCTTCGAGTAACAGGTTGAGGATGCGCATCGCTTCGCTACTGACCGCATCTTCGGTCTCGGGCGCGGCCCAGCCAGCCACCAGCACCACACACTCACCGCGCTGCTGATTACTGTCCGACTCGACGAACTCGCGCAATTGGGCCAATGGCAGGCCTTTGAGGGTTTCGAAGGTTTTAGTGATCTCACGAGCCAGCAACGCCTGACGCTCGCCGCCGAACACCAGCTCCATGTCTTGCAGACATTCAAGAATGCGGTGCGGAGCCTCGTAGAAAATCAGCGTGCGCGGCTCTTCCTTTACCAGCTCAAGACGAGCCCGGCGACCGACCGCCTTGGCCGGCAGGAAGCCCTCGAAGATAAACCGGTCGGATGGCAAACCCGCCGCCGACAGCGCCGCGATCAACGCGCAGGCTCCCGGCACTGGCACCACATTGATCCCAGCAGCACGGGCCTGACGCACCAAGTGATAACCGGGATCGGAAATCAACGGAGTGCCGGCATCGGATATCAGCGCCACATCGTCGCCTGCCAGCAGACGCGTAATAAAGCGACTACCTTCATCCCGTTCATTGTGTTCATGACAGGCGGCCAAGGGTGTAGGGATACCGAAATGCTGCATCAATCGCTGGGAGTGGCGAGTGTCCTCAGCGGCAATCAACGCCACCTCACGAAGGATCTTCAGCGCACGCGCACTGATGTCGTCCAGGTTGCCGATGGGCGTCGCCACCACATAAAGCGAGCCAGCAGCGGAATTCAAAGCACCTGGAGCAGTCAAAACGCACACCTCATGATCGGTAAAAAGTGACATTGTAGCGCGTAGCGGCGCTTGCGATACGCTTGGCCCTTCCCGGGTTTTTTCGCCGTTTGTGCAGTACTGCAACATTTACACGAGCTAAATTGATCGATTCACGCCAGCAACATCGCGCCCCGGCCAGTGCTTGGGTACAATTCCACGCTAATTTGATCGAGTAACAGGAACACTACATGATCGCTTGCCTGCGGCTGTTCACTGCCCTCTGCCTCGCTGCCTTGCTGGCGGCTTGCGCCAGCTCGCCCTCCTCCAGCCTTGGCGAAGTTCCACGGACCCCGAATGCCAGCGTCGAGCAGTTGCTCGCGCAGGCCAATCAAAGCAAAGATCCGGAGGAAGCTGCCCTGTTGCGCCTGAGCGCCGCAGACGTGGCCTACCGCCAAGGGAACGCCGGCCAGTCCGCGCAAATCCTGCAGCAGGTTCCGGTCGAGCAACTCAAGCCAGGCCCACAAGTCTTCGCCAGTACACTGGCGGCGGAGCTGGCCATGGTGCGCAATCAGCCCAAAGCAGCACTGACGGCTTTGAGCCATCCGAGCCTGCAACGCCTGGGTGAACTGCCGGCCGAGCAACAGGTTCGCACCGGCACTGTTCACGCCCGCGCCCTCGAAGCAGATGGCCAGACGCTGGCCGCCGCACGGGTGCGTATTTTCATTGCTCCCATGCTGAGCGGTGACGCGGCGAGCAAAAACCACGATGCGATCTGGACCCTGATTGCCTCCCTGCCCGTCGAACAACTGCAGCCAACCACCTCCGACGACCTCGGGGGCTGGATGGGCCTGGCACTGGCGGTGAAAACGGCCGGGACACTGGAGCAACAGCAAGCCGCAATCGATAACTGGCGCGCCCAAAACCCTAAACACCCGGCCGCCATTCAACTGCCGCAGGCATTGACCAACCTCAAGGAGCTGGCCAGCCAACCCCTGAGCAAGATTGCCCTGCTGCTGCCACAAGACGGCCAGCTGGCATCGGTCGGCAAAGCATTGCGCGAAGGCTTCATGGCTGCTTACTACCAGGCTCAGCAAACCGGACAGAAGCCACCCGCCATCGAGTTTTATGACAGTTCGAAGCTGACGTCGATGGACGAGTTCTACCGCAAGGCCCAGGCCGACGGCGTGCAACTGGTGGTCGGCCCGCTGGAAAAACCACTGGTTAAACAGCTTAGCGCCCGCCCGCAATTGCCGATCACCACCCTGGCACTGAACTACAGCGAAGGCGAACAAGGCCCACCCCAACTGTTCCAGTTTGGTCTGGCCGCTGAAGACGAAGCCCGCGAAGTGTCTCGCCGCGCGCGCGCCGATGGCCTGCATCGCGCTGCGATCATGGTGCCCAAAGGCGAATGGGGCGATCGCGTGATCCGGGCATTCAGCCAGGACTGGCAAGCCAACGGCGGCACTATCGTTGCCACCGAACGCGTAGACCAGCCGGTTCAACTGGCCCAGCAGATTGCTGACATGTTCCAGCTGCGCCAGAGCGAAGGCCGCGCAAAAAGCCTGCAAAGCACCGTCGGTTCGCAAGTTGCCGCCCAGCCGTCACGCAGCCAGGACATCGAATTCATCTTCCTGGCCTCCACTCCGCAACAGGCTCAACAGATCAAACCGACCCTCAACTTCCAATACGCCGGTGACGTACCGGTCTACGCCACCTCCCACGTGTACAGCGCCAGCGGCGACGTGAATCAGTACAACGACATGAACGGCATTCGCTTCTGCGAAACCCCGTGGTTGCTGGACGCCAATGATCCACTGCGCAGACAGGTTACGGCTCAATGGCCTCAAGCCGCCGGCAGCCTCGGTCGCCTGTATGCCATGGGCGTCGATGCTTACCGCCTGGCACCACGCCTGGGGCAACTCAAAGCCTTGCCGGACAGCCGCCTCGAAGGCCAGTCGGGCAGTCTGAGCCTGACCCAGAACCAACGCGTCGTGCGTCAGCTGCCGTGGGCTCAGTTCGTCAATGGCCAGGTTCAACGCCTGCCAGGCACCCCGAACTGATGCCCGACCGGTCACGCCAGCAAAGCGGTAAAGATGCCGAGCGCCATGCGCTCGAGCATCTTCAACAACAAGGTCTGCGCCTGTTGGCGCAGAACTGGTTGTGTAAACGCGGCGAGCTTGATCTGGTCATGCTTGATGGCGATACAGTAGTATTCGTTGAAGTCCGCTACAGAAAAAACACCCAATGGGGTGGCGCGCTCGATAGCATCGATGAGCGCAAACGGCAAAAACTGATTTTTGCTGCGCAGTATTTTCTTCAGCGCGAGTCGCGTTGGGCCCATTCCCCTTGCCGCTTCGACGTGGTTGCCATCGACAGCAACCTTGATCAGTTGAACTGGTTGCAGAATGCCTTCGACAGCTGATCGCTTGCGCGCCGAGCCGGACATCTTCACCCAACACTTTTGCTCTTTGCATTGCGGGCTGCACATTCATGTGCCGAGTAGCCGCGCTAATTAAGGTCACACAGATGGACATGCAATCCCGAATTCGCCAGCTTTTTCAGGCCAGTATCGACACCAAGCAAATGGCGATGGACGTACTTGCACCGCACATCGAGCAAGCCAGCCAAGTGATGGTCAACGCCCTGCTCAATGAGGGCAAAATGCTTTCCTGTGGTAACGGCGGTTCCGCTGGCGACGCCCAGCATTTTTCGTCGGAGCTGCTCAACCGCTTCGAACGGGAACGCCCGAGCCTGCCCGCCATCGCGCTGACCACTGACAGTTCGACCATCACCTCGATTGCCAACGACTACAGCTACAACGAAATTTTCTCCAAACAGATCCGCGCGCTTGGTCAACCGGGCGACGTATTGCTGGCGATTTCCACCAGCGGTAACTCGGCAAACATAATTCAGGCGATCCAGGCCGCACATGATCGCGAAATGGTTGTCGTAGCATTGACCGGTCGCGATGGCGGCGGCATGGCGTCACTGCTTTTGCCCGAGGACGTCGAGATTCGCGTACCGGCCAATGTCACCGCACGTATTCAGGAAGTCCACCTGCTGGCGATCCATTGCCTTTGCGATCTGATCGACAGCCAATTGTTCGGGAGTGAAGAATGACCCCTAATCGCCTAGGCCTGATGGCCTTGACCCTGTGCCTCGGCATCAGCGGCTGCACTTCGGTGGTTAACGCCAGCCGTGAAGCGCCGATTGAAGATGACCGTGGCACGCGCACCTTTGGCAGCAAGATCGACGACTCCCTGATCGATACCAAAGTCGGCGTAAACGTGGCCAAGGCCGACCCCGCCCTGGACAACGAGTCGCATATTGTCGTCACCAGCTTCAACGGCGTGGTATTGCTCGCCGGTCAGACGCCTCGCGCCGACCTCAAGGCTAAAGCCGAACAGGCTGCTGCCGCTGTGCAACGCGTAAAAACCGTCCACAACGAATTGCAGATTCTGCCGCCCTCCTCGTTGCTGGCGCGCCAGAACGACACCTGGCTGACCACCAAGATCAAGACCCAGATGCTCACCGACCCCTACATTCCTGGTTCGCGCATCAAGGTTGTGACCGAAAACGGCATCGTCTACTTGCTGGGCCTGCTGACCAAACAGGAAGCCACTCAGGCTACCAACCTGGTACAGGGCGTTTCCGGTGTGCAGAAGGTTGTGAAGCTGTTTGAGTACATCGACTGATACCCAAACCGCAGACATAAAAAAGGCGATCCATCCGGATCGCCTTTTTTTTACTTCACCACTTTCAAACTGGGTCGACCGCTGGGACGCGGCGGCTCGCTGTCGGGTGGCGGAATATCATCATCCGGCTCGATCTCTTCCTCGTCTTCCATAGGCGATTCCAGATCAAACACCATGCCCTGGCCGTTCTCCCGGGCGTAAATCCCCAGGATCGAGGCGATAGGCACGTACAAGGTGTGCGGCACGCCACCGAAACGCCCTTCGAAACTGACCGCCTCGTTATCCATGTGCAGATGACGCACGGCTTGCGGCGACACGTTCAAGACAATTTGTCCGTCACTGGCAAAACCCTGAGGTACCTGCACCGACGGATACTCGGAATTGACCAGCATGTGCGGGGTGCAATCGTTGTCCACAATCCACTCGTAGAGCGCGCGGACCAGATAAGGTCGACTGGAGTTCATAGCGGCTCCTTAAGCCTTAGCGCATATCGCGTTCGACACCAGACAGACTTGCCTGGAAAGCCTCACGCGCAAACGAGCGCTCCATATAATCAAGCAGCGGCTTGGCTGGCCGCGGCAGTTCAATACCCAAAATCGGCAAGCGCCAGAGTATTGGTAATAGGCAGCAATCCACCAGACTTTGTTCCTCACTGAGGAAAAACGGCTTGTCGGCGAACAACGGCGACACGCCAGTCAGGCTTTCGCGCAGCTCTTTACGAGCTACGACCCGGGCTGCTTCCTTGGTCCGTGAATCCAGGATCAGATCCACCAGGCCACACCAGTCACGCTGAATACGATGAATCAGCAGACGGCTGTTGGCACGCGCCACTGGATAAACCGGCAACAAAGGCGGGTGCGGGTAACGCTCATCCAGATATTCCATCACCACGGTCGACTCCCACAACGCCAGGTCACGATCGACCAGGGTAGGCAGGCTTCCGTAAGGGTTCACCTCAATCAGTTTAGGCGGCTGACGACCAGCTTCCACGTAAATGATCTCGGCGCTGACACCCTTCTCTGCAAGTACGATACGCACTCGGTGGGAATAGTGGTCGGCGGGGTCGGAGTAACAGGCCAACCGATTGGTCACGCCCATGGCGGTCCTCCTCGCTTGTTGAAATTATCGGAAGCGGAAAAACGAGCGCGCCCAGAGGACGCCTCCCGTAACGCCTGGATCACCAGGCTCGTTACACCTTCAGAGGCGCCCTTGGGCGCGCGCGATTAACAGCAATTGCTTGAAGCTTTATCAGTGCACATCTTTCCAGTATTCGCGCTTGAGCAAATAAGCGAATACGAAGAAGAACGCCAGGTACAGCAAGACGTAGGTACCGATGCGCTGATGTTGCAGCTTAACCGGGTTAGCCGAGTAAGCCAGGAAGGTTACCAGATTCTTGACCTTCTCATCGAACTGCTCTTCGGTCAGAGCACCGCTTTTCGGCACGATGGTCAACTGATCGCACGCTTCATGGGTCAGCGCGGTACCGGTCAGTGGATCAAATTGCTTCTTGCCGTCTTCGACGATCTGAACCTGTTTGCATCCCACGACCTGACGACCTTGCAAGGCGGCCATGACGTTAGGCATACCGACGTTCGGGAAGACCTTGTTGTTCACGCCCCATGGACGCGACGGGTCTTCATAGAAGGACGTCAGGTAGCCGTAGAGCCAGTCAGTACCACGAACGCGAGCCACCAGCGTCAGGTCGGGCGGAGCCGCGCCGAACCAGGCCTTGGCGTCCGCCGGCTGCATGCCGATGTTCATGTGGTCGCCAATCTTGGCACCAGTGAACACCAGCTTCGAGAGCATCAGATCATGGGGAACGCCAATATCATCGGCAACACGCTCGTACCGTTGGAACTTGGCGCTGTGGCAGCCCATGCAGTAGTTGGCGAATGTACGTGCGCCATCCTGCAAGGCTGCCTTGTCAGAAACGTCGATGTCGACGCTTTTCAGCTCAGGACCACCGTGTTCCGCCCCGAAGGACAGAGCAGGCATAGCCGCAAGAATCAGTACAGCAAATAGCTTTTTCATCAGCCAGTCACCCTTTCCGGAACCGGTTTGGTCTTCTCAAGCCTGGTGTAGAACGGCATCAGAATGAAGTAGGCGAAGTACAGGAACGTACACACCTGCGACAACAGCGTCCGGCCTGGCGTTGGAGCCAACACGCCCAGCACACCCAGGATCACGAACGAGATGCAGAACACCCACAACCAGATCTTGCTCAGCCAGCCTTTGTAGCGCATCGACTTGACCGGACTGCGGTCCAGCCACGGCAGGACGAACAGCACGGCGATGGCTGCACCCATGGCGATAACGCCCAGGAGCTTGTCCGGAACCGCTCGCAGAATCGCGTAGAACGGGGTGAAGTACCAGACCGGAGCGATGTGCTCTGGGGTCTTGAAGGCGTTCGCCACTTCGAAGTTCGGCTTCTCGAGGAAGTAACCGCCCATTTCCGGGAAGAAGAACACGATCGAGCAGAAGATGAACAGGAACACCACAACGCCGACGATATCTTTCACGGTGTAGTACGGGTGGAAGGCAATGCCGTCCAGCGGTACGCCGTTTTCGTCTTTGTATTTCTTGATGTCGACGCCGTCCGGGTTGTTCGAACCGACTTCGTGCAACGCCAGAACGTGCAGCACCACCAGACCCAGGATCACGATCGGCAAGGCAACAACGTGCAGGGCGAAGAAGCGGTTCAGGGTAATACCGGAAATCAGGTAGTCACCACGAATCCACTGGGTCAGGTCGTTACCGATAACCGGGATGGCACCGAACAGCGAGATGATCACTTGGGCGCCCCAGTAGGACATCTGACCCCACGGCAGCAAGTACCCCATGAAGGCTTCGGCCATCAGCGCCAGGTAGATCAGCATGCCGAAGACCCACACCAGCTCACGCGGCTTCTGGTACGAACCGTAGAGCAAGCCTCGGAACATGTGCAGATAAACCACGATGAAGAACGCCGAAGCTCCGGTGGAGTGCAGCAGACGCAGGATCGAGCCGTACTCGACGTCGCGCATGATGTATTCGACGGAAGCAAACGCCTCTTCTGCCGACGGGGTGTAGCTCATGGTCAGCCAGACACCGGTGACGATCTGGTTAACCAGAACGAGCAGCGCCAGGGAGCCAAAGAAATAGAAGAAGTTGAAGTTCTTCGGGGCGTAATACTTGCTGAGATGGTCTTCCCACATTTTGGTCGCGGGAAAGCGCGCATCAACCCAATCCATGAACTTGCTCATCACGCTTTCTCCGTATCGACGCCGATGACAATGATCTCGTCGGTCTCATAGGAATGCGGTGGAACTGGCAGGTTCAAAGGCGCAGGTTGCGACTTGTAGACGCGGCCAGCCAGATCGTAATGGGAGCCGTGGCAAGGGCAGAAATATCCACCTACCCATTTCGGACCAAGATCCGCAGGGGCCACTTCCGGACGGAAAGTAGGCGAACAACCCAAGTGGGTACAAATACCGATCAGCAGCAGAACTTCTGGCTTGATCGAACGTGTTTCGGGGTTGACGTAGTCCGGTTGCGTCGATTGCTTGGACTCAGGATCGGCGAGCTCGCCTTCGATCTTTTTCAGATTCCCCAGGATTTCCTCTGTACGGCGGACAATGAACACCGGCTGGCCGCGCCACTCAGCAATCATCTGCTGGCCTGGCTCGATTTTGCTGACATTCACTTTCACCGGTGCACCTGCGGCTTTCGCCTTGGCACTGGGAAACCATGACCCCACGAACGGGACCGCAGCCCCCACCGCTCCTGCAGCACCCACCACGGATGTGGCTGCTACCAAGAAGCGACGCCGGCCTGTATTCACGCCGTCATTGCTCATTCAGTCCTCTCCCATCAGCTTTGTGGCCTGTTAAATCAGGCATCTACTAAGTAAATCTATGCACTTATAAAAATTTTGCCGAATGGTAATGAAAAGCCCCAATTCTGACAAGGTAATTACCGAAGGGCTCCACTGCCAAGCCCTGTAGTATAGGGGCTCTACGGATGTGGCAAGTTGTCACAGCGCAATTCTTTTTTAAATCGCACGCATAAAAAAACGCCCAGCTCCGTGAGGAAACTGGGCGTTCTTTTTTGAACGTGAAAGCGAATTAACGCTTCGAGTACTGCGGACGCTTACGCGCTTTACGCAGACCGACTTTCTTACGTTCAACTTCACGAGCATCGCGAGTAACGAAGCCAGCTTTGCGCAGAGCGCCACGCAGGGTTTCGTCGTACTGCATCAGTGCGCGAGTGATACCGTGGCGGATTGCGCCAGCTTGACCACTTACACCACCACCGATCACGGTGACGTAGATGTCGAACTTCTCGACAGTCTCAGTCAATTCCAGCGGCTGACGAACTACCATGCGGGCAGTTTCGCGGCCGAAGAAATTATCCAGCGAACGGTTGTTGATGGAGATGTTACCAGTGCCCGGACGCAGGAAAACGCGTGCGGTTGCGGTCTTGCGACGGCCAGTGCCGTAATTTTGAGTCGCCGACATAATGAACTATTCCGTTAAAACTTCAGTTCTTGGGGCTGCTGAGCAGTATGAGGGTGTACAGCGCCCGCATAGACTTTCAGCTTACGATACATGTCGCGACCCAGCGGGTTCTTAGGCAGCATGCCTTTGACCGCGGTCTCGATCACGCGCTCAGGGGCTTTGGCGATCAGCTTTTCAAAGTTGATCGACTTGATGCCGCCCGGGAAACCGGAGTGGGAGTAGTAGATTTTGTCGGTGGTTTTAGCACCGGTTACACGAATCTGCTCGGCATTGATAACGACGATGTAATCGCCGGTGTCAACGTGAGGAGTGTACTCAGCTTTATGCTTGCCACGCAGACGGCTCGCGATTTCGGTGGCCAGACGACCCAGGGTCTGACCTGCAGCGTCGACGACAAACCAGTCGCGCTGTACTGTTTCCGGTTTAGCAGTAAAAGTTTTCATTCTTTATAGCCTCAGGGGCCGCCCTGTAAATTAGACGGCGGATCTTACTGAATAGTGCGTACTTTGACAAGTCAAAGGCAGCCGGATACAGACGCTTTCGGGGGCTCGGGTCGGCGCGTCCGTTCAACGGCAAGATTCTTCGGCGGCGGCGCATCACTTCCACTGCAGAAAGAGGTGCGCAATTATGCAGATTGCGAAAAATATTTCAACCTGCTTTTATGATTGTTTTGCCCAAGGAGCACCTGATGGACTATCGACAGCTAGGCCGAACCGATCTGAACGTGAGCGCTATCTGCCTCGGAACCATGACGTGGGGCGAGCAAAACAGCGAAGCTGAAGCCTTCGCCCAGATTGAACGGGCCAAAGGTGCCGGGATCAATTTCATCGACACTGCCGAGATGTATCCGGTGCCGCCCAAGGCCGACACCTACGCCACCACCGAGCGCTATATCGGCAATTACTTCAAAACTCGCGGCGATCGCGCCGACTGGATCCTGGCCAGCAAGATAGCCGGCCCCGGTAACACCATCGACTACATCCGCGACAAAAACCTGCGTCACAACCGCCAGCACATCACTGAAGCCGTGGACGCGAGCCTCAAGCGCCTGCAAACCGATTACATCGACCTTTACCAACTGCATTGGCCGGAACGCAGCACCAATTTCTTCGGCCAGCTGGGCTACAAACACAAGAGCGAAGCCAACCTCACGCCGTTGGAAGATACGCTCGAAGCACTGGACGAGCAGGTCAAGGCCGGCAAGATCCGCCACATTGGCCTGTCCAATGAAACACCATGGGGCACCATGCGCTTCCTCGCCTTGGCCGAAGCCCGCGGCTGGCCGCGCGCCGTGTCGGTCCAGAATCCCTACAACCTGCTCAACCGCAGCTTCGAAGTCGGTTTGGCAGAAATTGCCATTCGTGAACAATGCGGCTTGCTCGCTTACTCGCCGCTGGCGTTCGGTTTCCTGTCAGGCAAGTACGAAGGTGGCGCGCGCCCGCCGAAGGGCCGCCTGAGCCTCTACAGCCGCTTCAGCCGCTATTTCAATCCACAATCGGAAGCGGCGTGCAGCCGTTACGTGGCATTGGCCCGTGAACACGGCCTGGACCCGGCACAGATGGCATTGGCATTCGTGAATCAACAGCCGTTCGTCACCAGCAACATCATCGGTGCAACGACGCTTGAGCAGCTTGAAAGCAATTTAGCGAGCTTCGAGCTGAAACTTTCGGACGAAGTGCTGGAAGGGATTGAGGCGATTCACAAGGATCACCCGAACCCGGCACCGTAATCCAAGACGGTGATCGTTCCCACGCTCTGCGTGGGAATGCATCCCGTGACGCTCCGCGTCACTTCCAAAGCGGACGCAAAGCGTCCATGGCGGCATTCCCACGCAGAGCGTGGGAACGATCACGCAGCATTACAGCGACCGCGCAATAATCTCCTTCATGATCTCGTTGGTGCCGGCATAGATCCGCTGCACCCGCGCATCCGCCCATGCCCGGGCGATGGGGTATTCCCACATAAAGCCATAGCCGCCATGCAACTGCACGCACTCGTCGAGCACCTTGCATTGCAGGTCCGTGCCCCAATACTTGGCCATCGCCGCCGTTGGCACATCCAGCTTGCCTTGCAGGTGCAGTTCCAGGCAGCGATCGACGAAAACCCGGCCGATCTGGATCTCGGTCGCCATCTCCGCCAGTTTGAAGCGAGTGTTCTGGAAATCGGCAATGGCCTTGCCGAACGCCTTGCGGTCGCGAGTGTAGTCCAGCGTCCACTGCAACGCCGCTTCAGCCGACGCAAGCCCGCCGATGGCCACGGTTAGACGCTCTTGCGGCAATTCCTGCATCAGGTAAGCGAAGCCCATCCCGGCCTGCCCCAGCAGGTTTTCCTTGGGCACACGAACGTCCTGAAAGAACAGCTCCGAAGTGTCCTGCGCCTTCATCCCGACCTTTTCCAGGCGCTTGCCTTTGTCGAAACCCGGCGTACCCGCCTCCACCAGAAACAGGCTGGTGCCCTTGGCGCCGGCCTTTGGATCGGTCTTGGCCACGACAATCACCAGGTCAGCCAGAAAGCCATTGGTGATAAAGGTTTTCGAACCATTGATGACGTACTCATCGCCATCCAGTACCGCCGTGGTTTTCACCCCTTGCAGATCGGAACCAGCCCCTGGCTCGGTCATGGCGATCGCCGTGACCATCTCGCCCGACACCAGTTTCGGCAGGTACTTGTGCTTCAGCGCTTCACTGCCGTAATGCAGGATATACGGCGCCACAATGTCCGAATGCAGGGAAAAACCGATCCCGGTCAGCCCCAGGCGCCCGACCTCCTCGATCACTACCGCACTGTACAAAAAATCCGCTCCCAGCCCGCCGTATTCCTCCGGCAGATGCGAACACAGCATCCCCGCCTCCCCTGCCTTGTTCCAGAGTTTGCGGTCGATATAGCCCTGTTTTTCCCATTGTCCATGAAACGGCACAGCCTCTTTCTCGAGGAACGTTCGCACGCTGTCACGGAAAAGTTCGTGATCGGAGCTGAACAAGGTTCTGGGGATCATGCGGCACCTGTCGTTATTGTTAGAGGAGTTGATCTTCAGAGACTAAGCCCCGCATTCGACACAGGACACTGGACACATCAGACAAAAAATAAGACGATCCAGCCGTTTGATGACCACTTTCTCCTATAAAAATAAAGTTGAATTATGTCTAAGCAAGTCTCCACGCCCCTGCGGCGCGTCAGCATCCTGGCGATCGACCGGGTTTTCGCTTCCACCCTTCTGCAAGCCAAAGATTTTTTCCACATGGCCAGCCTGCGCCATGGCAAACAACTGGGCCAAGGCCTGACACCGTCGTTCGAAATCCGACTCGTCAGTCCCGATGGCAAGGCGGTCAATAGCTTCAGCGATGTGATCATTCCGGTAGACGGCGGCCTGGAAAACACTGACATCATCATCCTCCCCGCCTTCTGGGATGACTTCGACACGCTCTGCAAACGTTACCCCCAGGTCCTGCCGTGGTTGCGTGAGCAACATGCCCGCGGCGCAGTGTTGTGCGGCGAAGCTACCGGGGTGTTCTGGCTCGCCGAGGCGGGCTTGCTCGATGGCAAGGAAGCGACCACTTACTGGCGTTTTTTCAACGCCTTCGCCGAGCGCTTCCCACAGGTTCACCTCAAACAGGACAAACACCTGACCGACGCCGACAACCTGTATTGCGCCGGCGGCACGACGTCGGCCTGTGACCTTTACGTCTACCTGATCGAGCGTTTCTGCGGCGCCAACGTATCGCAAGCCGTGGCGCGGGATATCCTCTACGAAGTACAGCGCAGCTATTCCCCGGGCCGTATCGGTTTTGGCGGCCAGAAGTTGCACCAGGATGTGATCATCCTGCAGATCCAACACTGGCTCGAAGAGCATTTTGCCGACAAGTTCCGCTTCGAAGACGTAGCCCGCGAACACGGCATGAGCATCCGCAACTTCATGCGCCGCTTCCAGACCGCGACCGGGGACAAGCCGCTGCATTACCTGCAACGACTGCGCATCGAAACCGCCAAGGGCCTGCTGTCCGCCAGCCGCAAGAGCATCAAGACCATCAGTTACGAGGTCGGTTACGACGATGCGAGCTTCTTTGCTCGGCTCTTTCGTCAGCACACCGAGTTGTCGCCGAACCAGTATCGGCAGCAGTTTCAGCAAGCCGCTTAATCCACAGACCGATCATTCCTACGCTCCGCGTGGGAATGCATCGCGTGACGCTCCGCGTCATATTCGAAGCGGACGCGGAGCGTCCATGGCGGCATTCCCACGCAGAGCGTGGGAACGATTAGACCCGGCACACAAAAAAAGGGCCTGCATCTGCAGGCCCTTGTTTGTATTTCGAATAAGTCCTACGGCTTGTGCGCCCGGGACAGGAATTCGTGAGATTGCATTTCCAGCAGTCGGCTGAGCGTACGCTGGAACTCGAAATTCAAGCGGCCGCCGGTGTAGAGGTCTTTGAGCTCAACCTCGGCAGAAATGATCAGTTTGACGTTACGGTCGTAAAACTCGTCGACCATGTTGATAAAGCGACGGGCGATGTCGTCAGTGGTTACGCTCATCTGCTCGACATCGCTGAGCAACACTGCGTGGAAGATCTTGCCCAGCTCGATGTAGTCGTTCTGGCTACGCGGGCCATCGCACAGTTCGCGGAAGTCGAACCAGGCCACGTCATCGCATGTGCGTACGGCGCGGATGGCGCGATTCTCGATCATCAGCACGTCGTTCTCGACTGCGGCCGTGCATTCCGGCGTCAGCGCGCGGAAGCTCTTGCGCAGGCTGTCCTGAGCGGCGTCATCCAGCGGAAAGTGGAAAAGCTCCGCTTGCTCAAGATGACGCAGGCGGTAATCGACGCCACTGTCGACGTTGACGATGTCGGTGTTCTGCTTGATCAGCGCGATGGCCGGCAGGAAGCGCGCGCGTTGCAGGCCGTCCTTGTACAGACCGTCCGGCACGATGTTCGAGGTCGCAACCAGGGTCACGCCATTCTTGAACAGCTCTTCCATCAGCGTGCCGAGGATCATGGCATCGGTGATGTCGGAGACGAAGAATTCATCGAAGCAAATCACTCGCGACTCGTCGGAGAAACGCTTGGCGATGATGGTCAGCGGGTTTTTCTCGCCGCCGAGGGTTTTCATCTCTTCGTGCACACGCTTCATGAAGCGGTGGAAGTGAGTTCGGGTCTTTTCCTTGAAAGGCAGCGCTTCGAAGAAGGTGTCGACGAGGTAAGTCTTGCCGCGACCCACGCCGCCCCAGAAGTACAGGCCCTTGACCGGCGCCTGCTCTTTTTTGCCAAACAGCTTGCCGAGCAGACCTGGCTTGTTCTGCGAGGCCGCGACCAGATCGTCGTACAGGCGCTGCAAATGGCGCACAGCAGTTTCCTGCGCAGCATCGTGGAAAAATTCCGGGCGCTTCAGATCAGCTTGATATCGTTCTAGGGGCGTCATAATTCGTTAGCAAGGCAACAAAAACGGGCCGTCACTGTAGCGACGGCCCCGGGGAATGGCAATCAGCCCTTGGTCGGGCCGAGCCGCTGATTTATTCCTGAACCGGCGTCAGCGCAACGCGCAAGGCGTCGATGGCAACGTCGCGAGCTGCGCTGTCGGTGAATGTCGGGCTGTCTGCCACGCACTCGCCTTCCAGCCAGACGTTGAAGCTCAGGTCTTCGCTGCGCACGTCCAGAGGCTGGCCCGCTTGCAGCTGCTTGGTCACCTGCCCGGCGGTTTTGCCGTCGGCGAAGTTGCGCGACAGCAGCAGTTGCTCGCCATCGGCCGCCAGCAGACGGAAGCGGAAGCTGCCGTCGTCTTCACGGAAGCTGACGAAACGTGCGGCTTTCGCGGCTTTTTTCTTGGTGGTAGCGGCGACTTGCGTCTGCGCCACGAAAGAACGCAAGCCGACCGCTTCACGCAGTTCGTTGAGGAACGGAGTGGCCACGGCACGGGCCTTTTGGGCGCCGATCTGCAGCATGTCTTCCAGGTCCGCCGGACGTTCCATCAGCTGGTAATAACGCTCGCGGGATTCGCCCAACTCGCTGTCCAGCAGTTGGAACAGACGGTTCTTCGCCTCGCCCCAGCCCAGGCCCTGCAACAGTTCGCTGCGGAACTCCTCGGACTGCGTCGGCGTAGCGAACGCTTGAAACAGCGTAAACAGGTGCGAATTGTCCGGGTCCTTGGCTTCGCCCGGCGCGCGCGAATCGGTGACGATCCGCGAAATCGCGTCCTTCATCTCTTTGGCGCTGCTGAACAACGGGATGGTGTTGTCGTAGCTCTTCGACATCTTGCGACCGTCGAGGCCTGGCAGCGTGGCGACGCTTTCCTCGATCAGCGCCTCGGGCATGGTGAAGAATTCTTTGCCCTGACCGAACAAGTGGTTGAAGCGCTGGCCGATGTCACGGGCCATTTCCACGTGCTGGATCTGGTCTCGACCGACCGGCACCTTGTGCGCGTTGAACATCAGAATGTCTGCAGCCATCAGCACCGGGTAGCTATACAAGCCCATGGTGATACCGGCGTCCGGGTCTTCGCCGGTCTCGACGTTCTTGTCCACCGAAGCCTTGTAGGCGTGTGCACGGTTGAGCAAGCCCTTGGCGGCGACGCAGGTCAACAGCCAGGTCAGCTCGGGAATTTCCGGAATGTCGGACTGGCGATAGAACGTCACGCGGTCCACATCCAGGCCACCGGCCAGCCAGGTCGCGGCGATTTCCAGACGCGAGCGCTGGATGCGCAGCGGGTCATCGCATTTGATCAGGGCGTGGTAGTCGGCCAGGAAATAGAACGAATCGGCATTGCTGTCACGGCTGGCGACGATCGCCGGGCGGATGGCGCCGGCGTAGTTGCCCAGGTGTGGCGTGCCGGTGGTGGTGATGCCGGTGAGGATACGGGTACGAGTCGTCATGGGTAATCGCTTGTCAGACTGCAATCAATTCGAAAGACGCGGCAGGATCAGATCCTTGAGATCGGTCAGCTTGCCATGAAAAAAGTGTCCGCATTCTGCCACTTTCAGCAGCTCATGGGGGCGCTCGAGTTTTTCGGACCAGTCGTAAACCAGCTGCGGATCGATCACTTCGTCGGTTTCCGGCTGGATCAGGGTCAACTCGCTTTGGTGCGGCAGTTGATCCTGATCGCCCAGACGCATGACCGCAGGGGCGACCATAAACAAATGTTTCAGTGTTTCGCCCTTGGCTTCCAGGCGTCCGCCGAGACTTGCTGCAACAAAACCGCCGAAGGAGAAACCCAACAGCGTCAGTGGCAAGTCCGGGTGTCTGGCCCGCAGCCATTCGGCGACGGCTTGAGCATCGTCGACTTCACCAGTGCCCATGTCGTGTGCGCCTTGACTGGCACCGACGCCACGGTAGTTGAACCGCAGGGTAATCAAACCGGCGTCGCGCGCGGTGCGCTGCAGGGTCGAGACAACTTTGTTGAGCATGGTGCCGCCCTGCACCGGATTGGGATGGCAGATTAGCGCCAGGCCGCGCGGCTGCTCATTATCCAGGCTCTTATTTTCCAGAAGCAGAGCTTCCAGTTGGCCGACCGGGCCATCAATCACTACAGGGGTTTCGCGCATAAGCAAGGAAGGAACTCCGTGACCTCGAATCGGGTCGACTCGTCTAGCAAATTGTCTGTGCCAATCTATTGCGAGTGAATCGCGGTATACAGCGCAGGTTCGAGCCGTTAACGTAAAGCAAAGCCGTTTATAGAGGAAGGACTCGTGGAACACTCGCTCTTAGTTTGGTTGTTACCGACTCTTGCCCTGGTTGTGGGTGTCGCCATTGGATTCCTGATCGCTCGCCTGGTGCCGAGTGCCGTGCCCAGCAGCACGCAACGTCAACTGGATGACATTCAGGAACGTTTCGACAGTTATCAGAACGAGGTGGTCACCCACTTCAACAGCACTGCAACCCTGGTCAAGAAAATGACTCAGAGTTATCAGGAAGTGCAGGATCATCTCGCTGACGGCGCAAACCGACTGGCCCTGGACGAGCAGACTCGTCAACGCTTGCTGGCCTCTCTGCAAGCCGATACGGCAGCGGCCCCACGCGAACGCCTGACACCGCCGCGCAACCAGGAGCCTCCTCGCGACTACGCGCCCAAGACCCCGAACGCGCCGGGCATGCTCGACGAGCATTACGGCCTGAAGAAGTAATCAGGTTTCGGACTGTACAAAAAGCCCTCGGACGAGTGATTGTCCGGGGGCTTTTTATTGCTGATGATTTAGTTGTCTGCGCCGGCCTCATCGCGAGCAGGCTCACTCCCACAGACACAAAAAAGCCCGCCCGATCTGTTGAGGATCGGGCGGGCTCTTTTTTTACGCCTGGGGTTCAGTCAGGTTGGTAAAGGTAAAACTGGTATTACTGAGGATACTGCTGACCCGGAATCGCTTTCAAGTTGACTTCAACGCGACGGTTCTGTGCCCGACCATTGGTATCAGCGTTGCTGGCAATCGGGTTATCCGGGCCGGCACCGCGAGCCGAAAGGTTGGCACCGCTCACGCCTTGCGACGTCAGGTAAGTCGCCACGCTCTGTGCACGATTCTGGGACAGGTCCATGTTGTGCTGGCGGCTGCCGGTGCTGTCGGTGTAGCCGACAATCTCGATCTGGTTCTGGTTGAACTCTTTGAGCGAGCCCGCCAGGCTGTTCAACGGCTGATAGAAATTTGGGGCGATGTTCGCCGAATCGGTGGCGAACGTGATGTTGCCTGGCATGATCAGTTTGATCTGATCGCCTTGACGCTGCACTTCAACGCCGGTGTTGGCCATGCTGGCACGCAGCTTTTTCTCTTGCTGGTCGGCGTAATAGCCGTAACCGGCGGCGGAAGCACCCACCACCGCTGCGCCGATCAGCGCGCCTTTTCCACGGTTGTCATGGTTAATGGCGGCACCCGCCACAGCACCGGCCAAAGCACCGAGACCACCATATTTAGCGGTTTTGCTCATACCCTGAGAGCCGCCAGTATCCTGGCTCTGGTTATCGTAAGGGCCAGGTGCGGCACAGCCAGACAGCAAGGCCACTGCGGTAGCGACAATAATCAAACGACGCGTGGTGAACATTAGAGCTCCTACTTTTTTTGCATTCTGTGGTGCAACGGATTTAAGCATTGGACCTTTGCGCGGGGTTGGATCATCGCACAGGTCAAAAATTCCCCGCGTGAAAAACGTGTTACAAATCAAGCCCGCACAAACGGGTTCTCGCGCATTTCATCGCCCAAACGCGTGTCCGGACCATGGCCGGTGACCACAGTCGCCTCTTCGTCGAGCGTATACAACCGCTGCTTGATCGACCGCACGATGGTCGCCTGATCGCCGCCCCACAAATCCGTGCGCCCTACTCCACGCCGAAACAGCGTGTCACCGGCAATCAGCAGCTTGGCTTCTGAAAACCAGAAACTCATGGAACCCGGTGTATGACCCGGCGTGTGCAACGCTACACCGCAACCGCAGGCCAATTCTTCGTCATCGGCCAACCAGCGATCCGGCGGTGGCACGGGCGTGTAAGGCACACCGAACATCTGGCATTGCATCTCCAGGTTGTCCCAGAGGAACTGATCTTCTTTATGCAGGTGCAGGGTGGCGCCAGTTTTCTCCTTCAACTGACCGGAGGCCAGGAAGTGATCCAGATGCGCGTGGGTATGGATGATGCTGACCACCTTCAAGCCCAGGGCATCGAGGCGCGCCAGGATCAGTTCGTGATTGCCGCCCGGGTCGACCACGATCGCTTTTTTGCTGATCGGGTCGCCGATGATGGTGCAGTTGCACTGCAAAGGGCCGACGGGGAAGGTTTCGCGAATGAGACTGGGTAGCTGGGTCATCGGGACAAGCTCGAAAATCAGAGATGGGCAATTCTGGCACAAAACTGCAGCAGTCTTTTAAGCGCCTGGCCATTCTTGAACAGACTACCGGAGCAGTCCCAATTCTTTCGCCCGTGCCACCGCCTGCGTGCGCCGCTCAACCCCCAGCTTGCTGTTGATGTGGCTGGCGTGGGTCTTCACCGTATGCAGCGAAATGAACAGTTGATCGCTGATTTGCTGGTTAGAACAGCCTTGGGCAATCAGTTGCAGAACCGCCTGTTCACGCGCACTGAGCTGCTCTGCCCCCGAACACGACTCCAATACCGGGCGAGCGATCAGGACCGGCAGTTGTTCGACGAGACTCTGCGAAACAGCCGTCGGAGCAACCAGTTGCAATTGCCCACGTAGCCAGTCCGGGTGTTCAGCCAGCAACCCCTCGAACGGTTGCAAGGCGCCGCCGGTCGACGCATCCAATGCCTGTGCCAGCACCTTGCGGGCTTCGGGCTCACGCCCACTGACGAGTAACAGGGCCACTTTCTGAGTCAGCGCCATGGCACTGAGCATCTGCCGCCCCGTTTGCTGCCCATGCTCAAGCAGCGTATTCAAGCGGCCTTCGGCCAGCATTGGCTGACCCTGAATGACGTCCAGTAAGGCTTGTTGCAATTCGATATGCAACGGCAGCTGGGGATGGAATTCGGGCGGTGCTGCCGGGTGCTCGCCGTTATAGGTCTGCCCCAACCGGGAGAGCCAGGCTTCGGCCAGATCGGTGCGGCCCTGGGCCAGCCAGAGCTCGCACTTGACCATGGTAATCATCGCCAGATAGTAAATGGGCGGCACGTCCCAGATGTGCATCAGGCGCTCGGCTTCAGCCAATTCGGCGAAGGCGTTAGCGAACTCGCCGCTGTTACCTTCAAGCCGCGCGATCACGCAATGACCGATCAATACGCTGATATCGCGACAGGCGCGAGCCTCACTCAAACCGGCTTGCAAACGGACTCGCGCAGCTTGTGGTTGCAAGCGCAAGGCCAGCAAGAGCCCCTCGTACAACGTCAGGCGAGCGCGTATGGCATAAAGTCGTTGCGCGGATAACCCTTGCAGGCGTTGCAGCCCCTGACGAACCTCTTGCAACGAGCGCAGGATTTCCCCGCGTGCCTGCAATACCCGGGCGCGGTCGTAATGGGCCAGCGCTTCAAACAACGGATTGCCGACCCGCTGCGCCAATTCCAGCGACTCACGGTTCAAACTGCGCGCACGCCACAAATCGCCGTCGGCGATGGCCAGGTTGGACAGGGTCGAGAGACACATCAGACGTTGTCCGTAGCGTTTGGCCGGCAGGCTTTGCAACGCTTCAGTGCAATAGAGAAGCGTCTGCTCGCGGTTGCCACGCCCCCGGGCGATGATGCCCCTCAGGGCCAGCCACTGCGCCAGCATCGACTTCTGCGCGGTGGCCGAAGGGGCCGGCAGGAAGCGGCTCAAATGGGCAGCCAGTTCCTCCGCCGCATCCAGTTGACAGGCCATCCCCAGCGCCCAGCTGTAGAGCACGATCAGCCTGGGTGTGCTGATCAGCAAGCTGTCGGGCAAGTCCATTTTCCAGCGCAGCAACATGCCGGCGTTCTGCTCGGCCAGCAGTTGTTCTTCCGAAAGGTTTTGCACCAGGTTCGCCGCAACGTCCAGATGCCCGGCACGCAACGCCTGCTCCACCGCTTCATCGAGCAGCCCCTGGGCATTGAACCAGCGACACGCACGCAAATGCAGGCTGGCGGCCGGCACTATCGTCTGGGCGGTGGGCCGAGTGCGCAGCAGGTCGGAAAACAGATGGTGATAGCGGTACCAGTGGCCGTGTTCATCCAGCGGTACCAGGAATACCTGGTGTGCCTGAAGGAAACGCAGAATTTCGGCACTGTCATGGGCTTCGCGAACCGCATCGCAGAGCTCGCTGCAAAAACGTTCCTGAGGTGCCGTGTCGTAAAGGAATTGCTGCACTTCGGCCGGCAGGCAATCGATGACTTCTTCCAGCAGGTAATCACGGATCAGCCCTTCCCCACCGTGCAGCGACTGCGGCAATGCACCTTCACTGCCTGCCTCGGAAGCCGCCAGTAGCCAGAATCGCAGACCCGCGACCCAGCCTTCACTGCGTTCAATCAGACTTTCCAGCGCCTCGCCCCGCAAGGAACTGCTGTGGCGATCAAGCAATGTGAGCGCTTCATCATGGGTCATTCGAAGGTCTTGTTCATGCAGTTCGAGCAGTTGGCGCGACAACCGCAGACGCGCCAGATGCCAATCCGGGCGCTGTCGACTGGTGACCATGACGAGCAAGCCATCAGGCAAATGATTGAGGAAAAATTGCAGGCAACGATCGAGTACCGGGCCTTGCGCCAGATGATAGTCATCGAGCACCAAGAGCAAAGGCGTACTCGGCGACAGGTATATCGCCAGTTCGTCCAGCAACCCGTCCAGCCATTCTTCAAAGGCGAACGGTTGATGGCGCTGGCGCATTTTCAGCAGCCCCAGCGCCTGGCTGCCCAGTGTCGGAAAGTAATCCTGGAGCCCTTCGAGCAACCGCTCAAGGAAACGCCCCGGATCGCTGTCTCGAGAGCTCAATCCCAACCACAGACTTTGCCAATGGGCCGGCAGCCCCTGGCAGAACTCCACCGCCAATGAGCTCTTGCCGAACCCGGCGGGTGCGCTGACCAGCAACAGCCTGCCACCGAGGCCGGCACTCAGGCGCTCGCACAGGCGAGGCCGCAGCACATGGCCGTCGGGCAGCGGGGGCCGAAAAAAGCGCCCGTCCAATGCCGCGATGGATACGGTTGCAGGGCCCGGGTGTGGGGACAGATCAGTCATGGCCAGCTCTTGTTTGAATTGCGAATGGCGGCGTTGCAGATGTCCGCAGACTAGCGGTAAACGGATAGGGAATGAAGGTCATTGCTACAAATGGCTACAAAAAGTATCCGAGCAGACGCTGCGGCCAATCCAGATAGCCACACTTGACTCGTAGCAGCTGCCGAGCCTGCGAGGCTGCGTCCGGCTGCGCAGCAGTCGTCAAATAGGTCACCGCGGTGTTTCGGGCAGACCGCGTAATCAGCTTTCACGACTGCTCCGCAGCTGGACGCAGCCTCGCAGGCTCGGTAGCTGCTACCTGGAATTTTATGAACTTCCAAAAAAAACGCCCCGAACCAGTCGGGGCGTTTTTCGAGGAGGCGACCTCTTTTCAGTGCAGGTTAGCGAACCCCGTCCTGACGCAGTGCCGCCGGTGTAAAGTCGCTGGTGGTAGCGGTGAAGCCGAAGTCATAAGCAGACTTCTCTTCGTTCTTCATACCCAGCGCCAGGTAGCGACCCGATTGCAGGTCGTACAGGGCTTCCAGGGCGTACCACGGCACTTGAACGTTGTAGTAATCCTCGGCGTGCGCTTCTGCCACACGCCACAGCTGATTACGACCGTCGTAGTGATCGATCACTGCAGCTTGCCAGGTGTCTTCGTCGATGTAGAAGTCACGTTTGGCGTAGATGTGACGCTGGCCTTCTTTCAAGGTGGCCACCACATGCCAGACCCGGCGCAACTCGTAACGTGCCAGGTCCTGGTTGATATGACCGGCCTTGATGATCTCGTCGTACTTGAGGGTAGGCGAATCGAGCTTGTAGCTGTTCGAGGCAATGTACATCTCTTTTTTGCCTTCGAGCTTCCAGTCGTAGCGATCCGGCGCACCGTTGAACATGTCCAGGTTGTCGGAGGTACGCAGGCCATCCGCGGCGGTACCCGGCCCGTCGTAGGACACTTGTGGAGCACGACGCACACGACGCTGACCGGCGTTGTAGACCCACGCCGAACGTGGTTCTTTCACTTGGTCGAGGGTTTCGTGCACCAGCAGCACTCCACCGGCCAGACGTGCCGGCGCGATCACTTTCTGCTTGAAGTAGAACAGGATGTTGCCCGGGTTTTTCGGATCGTAGTCCTTCATCTTGTCGCGGAACACGAACTGATCCTGGAAGTACACCAGGCTGTACGAACCGTTCGGCTGCGGTGTGGCCTGGTTTACCAGACGAGTCACGCTGCCACCGCGATAGCGGGTGATGTGGTTCCAGATGACTTCAATGCCGCTCTGGGGGATCGGGAACGGGATCGCGGTTTCGAAGTTTTCCAGGCCGTTGCCGCCGGATACGAGCTTGGTATCGGTGGCGTTTTTCTTGATGGCAGCGAACACGTCCGCCGGCACAGTGGAACCACGATGGGACGGGTAAACCGGAATCTTGTAGGTTTCCGGGTAACGCTTGAACATCGCGTACTGACCCGGGGCGAGCTTGGCTTTGTACTGCTCAACGTTCTGCGCGGTGATTGTGAACAGTGGTTTTTCACTGGCGTACGGGTTGGACAGGAAACCTTTGCTGTCGACGGTGCCGATGTTTTTCGCCATTGGCTTCCAGGATGGAATTGAACCGTCGGCGTTGCCCGCCATCTCGGCGCCCATTGGGGTCAGGCTCTTGCCCAGTTTGTCGGCTTCGGCCGCAGGGACCGCCGCCATCACACTGGTCGCCAGCAGCGAAAGCCCCAGAACACCAGCTTTGAACAGACTCTTTGTTATTTTCATATGTGTGTTTGTCCTGAAAAAACAGTGCTTAGAAGTTCACGCCGACGCTGAGCGCAACGAAGTCGCGGTCATCTACGGTGGTGTACTTGCCGTCGAAGAAGTTGGTGTAAGCCAGGCTCGCGGTGTAGGTGTTCTGGTATTCAGCATCGACACCCAGGCTCACTGCTTTACGACCTTCCTCGAAGTTGCCGCCAGGGCCTGGCGAGTAACCGTTTACGTCGTGGGACCAGGCCACGTTCGGCTTGAGGTTCACACCGGCGAACACGTCGTTGTAGTCCCAGATCGCACGACCGCGGTAGCCCCACGAAGTCGCCGTGGTGAAGCCGTCGTTATCGCAGTTGCGGCTGCGGTTGTTGGTGGGAGTGCCCGGGCCGGCACCGTTGATGGTGCTGGTGTTGAGCGCCACGCAAGTGTCGATAGCGCCAGTGGCTGGCAATGCACCTGGGCCGTAGACCGGATCACGGCCATAACGGACGTCAGAGGTACTTTCCAGGCCGCCGACATGGGTCACGCCCACTTCGCCGACCAGGGTCAGGCGGCTCGCGCCCATCACTTGGTCAAAGAAGTGCGTCAGGGTGCTCTGGAACTGGGTGATTTCTTTACGGCGATAGCCATGCAGATCAGTACCCGGTGCGGCAGAGAGCAGCGAAGCGTTGCCCAGGACACCGCCCAAAGGACGTACACCGGCAAACAGAATGTCGGTGGAGTTCAACTGCACCGGCGCGTTCGGACGGTAGCTGACTTCACCGCTCCACGCCGTACCCGTCGACAGGGTGGTGGAGAAACTCAGGCCATAGAGACGAATGTCTTCAGGGTATTCGATGAAGTACTGCGAGTTACCGGCTACCAACAGAGGTGCAAGCGCGGCAAACGGGCCTGGCAACGACGCAGCAGTGTTATAGACCGACTGCGGCGCACCGGTGGCGCTGAAGATCGGTGCCCGGCTGTGATAGTTCATGAAGTAGGCACCGAACTCGGTGTCCAGCGGGTCGAACATGTACTTGAAGGACGCGCCCCACTGGCCGCCGTCCCGTGCATCACGGTCGCCGCCACGTCGAACCAGCACACCTTCCTCGTTGACGTCGACGCCGTTGGCGGCCAACGGGCCCAGCGCGATGGCTGGAATCGTCGAGCGCTTGTTCAGCACGCGCAGATTGTTGTCGCAACCGTCGGCAACGATGTCTGGCTGAGAGAAGAACGTGCCGCAGTTATCGACGACGGTCTGGTCCCATTCCAGCTGGTAGAACGCTTCAGCCGACAGGTTTTCGGTCAGGCTCTGGGACACGTAGAACATGTTGACCGGAATCAGGCCTTCCTTGATTTCGGCACCCGGACGACGGAACGCGGACACGTCGATAGGGTTGATCGAGTTGATGCCACCGCCGATGAAAGTACTTTCACCCCAGCTCACCACCTGCTTGCCCAGACGCACGGAACCCGGCTGATCGGCAACGGCGTAGTTGTGGTAAACGAAGGCGTCGAGGATTTGCCCGCCGGAGGATTTGGCGCCTTCCTTGCGGCCGTTGTCGCTGATGTTCTTGAATTCCAGGTCTTCGTCTTTCAGAACGAAGTCGTACCAATATTTGCCACGTACAAAGACGCCGGTGTCGCCGTATTTCAGTTCAAGGTCATGGATACCTTTGAAAATTTTCGAGAACGCCTGCCCACTCTTGAAGTTCAAGTGACCGTCATCGGAGGTCTGGGACAAGCCTTTCCCGCCGTTGTTGACACCGATCAGGTTCTTGTTCGGCGACTGGGTAGACACACTCATACCCAGGGAGAGCGACGAATCGAACTGACCTTCGATTTCACCAACGTTGAAACTGACGCCGAATGCAGGCCCGGCGAGCGAAGAGGCGAGACTGACCGCCAGGGGCAATTTCGCCCGGCGCCAGAACTTGTTTACTGATGTCATCGACGCTACTCCATGTGCATTATTGTTATGGCTGTGAGCACTTCTAAAAACGTTCTGGGTGACGGGGAGCCAAGGCGTCCCGAAGTCACTCCAAATTGCATCGCCCCCTGTTGTGCGCTTGCTCCGTTCTTAAAAATCCGTGAGCGGACTATAGCCAGCAGGTAGTAGCGCTTGATCCCTCTAAAGTGTGATTTGCACCTGCGACCACTCTGGAACAACCCTTTCGCCAGTCCGACACCTATCGGCCCGGCAAGGATGGCTGAAAATTCGGATTACACAAGCCAAGCGCTTGCTTGGTGGGCCTGGCGTGCCTTTTCGGGCACGCCAGATGACGCTTAAAGCGTCGAGAGGAAGGTGCTGTTATTGGCCTGCCATTCAGTGATGTCGAGGCGGATGCGCTTCTTGTCGAGCTTGCCGACACTGGTCTTGGGAATTTCAGTAACAAGGGCAATCTGGCTAGGGATCGCCCACTTGCTCAAGTGCCCCAGTTCCACAAATGGCTTGAGGTGCTCCTTGAGTTCCCGGGCCCCAATCTCCTGCCCTTCGTGGAGCACCAGCAGCGCAAACGGTCGCTCACCCCATTGCGGATCGGCGATACCCACCACTGCTACTTCACGTACCGCCACGTGGCGACTGATCAAGTCTTCAAGGTCCAGCGACGAGATCCACTCGCCGCCCGTCTTGATCACGTCTTTGATGCGGTCACGGATGTCGATCACGCCCATACCATCCAGCGTCGCCACATCGCCGGTATGCAGCCAGCCCCCGGCCCAGAGTTCAGCGCCCTTCTGCGGTTCGTTGAAATAGCCTTCAGTGAGCCAAGGCGCACGCAGCACAAGCTCGCCCTGGGTTTCGCCGTCGGCGGGCAGGAAGTTGCCGTCGGGGTCGACGATCGCCGCTTCCACCAATGGCCCCGGCACGCCGGCCTTGATGCGATAGGCGGTGCGTTCGTCTTCGCTACCGGCCATCAATTCATCGTTGAGGTGCGCGCACGACACCAGCGGCCCGGTTTCCGACATGCCATAAGCGGCCGTCAACTGGATGCCCTTGCCTTTGGCCGTTTCGTACAGCGTGCGGTTAAGCGCACTGCCGCCGATGACGATTTTCCAGCCGCCAAAATCCGTGCCTTGCGCCGCTTTGGAATTGAGGACCATCTGCAAAATGGTCGGTACGCAGTGGGAAAAGGTGACCTTCTCCTTGCGCCACAGCTCCACCAGGTATTCCGGGTCGTAACGGCCGGGATAAACCTGCTTGAGCCCGAGCATTGTCGCCACATAGGGCAAGCCCCAGGCATGAACGTGGAACATCGGGGTGATCGGCATGTACACGTCGCTGGAGCCCAGCAACCGCACGCCGTCGAGGGAGCCCATGATGGTCGACACGCCCATGGTGTGCAGCACCAGTTGCCGGTGGGTGAAATACACACCTTTGGGATTGCCGGTGGTACCGGTGGTGTAGAACGTTGTCGCGACCGAGTGTTCGTCGAAATCCTCGAAGTCGTATTGCGTACTGGCCGCCGCCAGCAGTTGCTCGTACTCGCCGATCAGGTTGGGCAGGTCGGCGTTTTTTTCCGGGAGGTCGGTCAGCAGCAGGGTTTTCTCGACCGTGGTCAAATGCCCGGCAAGCGCCTGGTACAGCCCCACGAACTCGCTGTTGACCAGCACAAAGCGGTCCTCGGCGTGGTTCATGGTGTAGAGGATTTGCTCCGGCGACAGGCGCACGTTGATCGTGTGGATCACCGCGCCGATCATCGGGATGGCGAACATGCATTCCAGATATCGATGGCTGTCCCAGTCCATCACCGCCACGGTGTCCCCGGCCTTGACGCCGGCCGCCGTCAACACGTTCGCCAGCCGCGCCACCCGCTCAATAAGGGTCGGATAGCTGTAGCGCACCTGGTCGCGGTAGATGATCTCGCGGGTTTTCTCGTAACGAGCGCCGGACATCAGCAGTCGTTTGATCAGCAGCGGATACTGGTAAGCGCCTTCGGCTGGGGGGATAACGCGAGTCTGCAACATATCAATCCCTTTTCTGACTGCACGGTGTTGGCTGAAAGTAAGCACTCTAGTGCCCTTCAACGCCCGTCAAATCAGCCAAAGGAATGATTTGCAGAACCCTGCAAATACTAGCCTTGCGCCAGCATTTGCGGGATACAGAGGATCCGTTGCTATCAATGCATCTCGGTGAAGGCGAGTTTCACGCCGATGGCGATCAGCACTACGCCCATGGTGCGGTCGAACCAGTGGCCCATGCGGGCAAAACCGGCACGCACACGCTGTTGGCTGAACAGCCGCGCCACCAGGCAAAACCACACCGCCGTCGCTGCAGCGAGGTAAACCCCGTAACCGGCTTGTACCGCCAGCGGTGTGTGCGGATTGATCACCACGGTGAACAGCGACAGGAAGAACAGCGTGGCTTTCGGGTTCAGACCGTTGGTCACGAAACCGGAGGTGAAAGCGCCGCGGGCGGTGCGCTCGCCGGCTTCCTTGTGCAGATTGTCAGCCACCGCCTTGGCCGGTTGCGCGCGCAAGGCCTTGTAGCCGATGTACAACAGGTACGCGGCGGCGGCCCATTTCAGCGCATTGAACAAAACAATCGACTGGGACACGATCAAACCGATACCGAGCAGCGAATAGCCGACGTGGAGGAATATCGCCGTCCCGACACCCAGCGCCGTCCAGGTGCCGGCACGCCGGCCATGGGTCACGCTTTCACGCACCACCACGGCAAAGTCCGGGCCGGGGCTGGCCACGGCGAGCAAGTGAATCAGGGCAACGGTCAAGAACTCGGTCCAGTACATAACGGCTCCTTTGGGGTAGATCGGTCGAAATAAAATTCACAAGGTTAGCGCTGTCCCCTATGGGAGCGAGCCTGCTCGCGAAGGCGGTGTGCCAGACAACATCGATGTCGACTGACACGCCCTCATCGCGAGCAGGCTCGCTCCCACAGGTTTTGTGTCTGGCCTGACACTGAGTAACCATTTGTGTCATCTGGTAGGCTCGGCAGATTACGCCTTCAGTTCAATGCACAAAAGGTACAGTTGATGACGAACTCTCGCCGCGCCGTTTTCCTCGACCACCCGTCCCTGGACCTCGGCGACCTCGACCTCAGCCCGCTGCGTGATTGCTTTGACGACTTGCAACTGTTCGCGCAGACCACGCCGGATCAAGTGATCGAACGCCTCAAAGGCGCCACGGTGGCCATCAGCAACAAGATCCTCATCGATGCCGCGACCATCGCCGCCAGCCCCGATTTGAAACTGATCCTGATCACTGCTACCGGCACCAACAACGTCGATCTGGCCGCCGCCCGCGCCCACGGCGTTACCGTTTGCAACTGTCAGGGTTACGGCACACCGTCGGTGGCGCAACACACGATCATGTTGCTGCTCAACCTGGCAACGCGCCTGGCCGACTATCAAAAGGCCGTGGGTGAAGGTCGCTGGCAGCAAGCGAAACAGTTCTGTCTGCTGGACTACCCGATCGTCGAGCTGGAAGGCAAAACCCTGGGCCTGCTCGGCCATGGCGAACTGGGCGGCGCGGTCGCGCGGCTGGCCGAAGCGTTCGGCATGCGCGTGCTGCTGGGGCAAATCCCAGGGCGCCCTGCCCGGCCGGATCGTTTGCCGCTGGAAGAACTGTTGCCGCAGATCGACGCCCTCACCCTGCACTGTCCACTCAACGAACACACCCGACATTTCATCGGCGCCCGAGAACTGGCTTCGATGAAACCCGGTGCCTTCGTGGTCAATACCGCTCGCGGTGGCTTGATCGATGAACAAGCGCTGGCCGATGCCTTGCGCAATGATCATCTGGGCGGCGCGGCCACCGATGTGCTGAGCGTCGAGCCACCAACAGCGGGCAATCCCTTGCTCGCTGCCGACATTCCACGGTTGATCGTCACCCCGCACAACGCCTGGGGCAGTCGAGAGGCACGGCAGCGGATCGTGGGGCAGTTGACCGAAAACGCGCAGGCTTTCTTCAGCGGTACAGCGCTGCGGGTCGTCAGTTGATAAACTGCCGCACTTTTTTTCAAGGAGCAGAGTATGGATCCGCGCAGTGAAGTACTGCTTCGTCAGCCCGAGTTATTCCAGGGTTCGGTGTTGTTGGCCGGTTTGCCCGCCGACGATCTGCTGGGCCGACTGCCCGATGCCCACGGCTGGTGCTGGCACGCCGGCGATCAAGCAGCACTCGATGCGCGTTTCGCCGAGCGCAGCCATTTTGGTGTGAACGCCCCCGAGCGTGAGTTCGAGACTGCGGTGGTGTTTCTGCCCAAGTCCAAGGACCTGACCGATTACATCCTCAACGCCCTCGCCTCACGCCTGGCCGGTCGCGAGTTGTACCTGGTGGGGGAAAAACGCAGCGGCATCGAAGGGGCGGCCAAACAACTGAACCCGTTCGGCAAGCCGCGCAAGCTCGACAGCGCCCGTCATTGCCAACTCTGGCTGGTCACGGTGGCCAATGCGCCAGAAGCCAAATCGCTGGAAAGCCTGGCGCAGACCTACGAGTTGCCGCTGGCTGAAGGGCCATTGAAAGTCATCAGCTTGCCGGGCGTGTTCAGCCACGGCCGACTGGATCGCGGCAGCGCGCTGCTGCTGGAGCATCTGGACAAGTTGCCAAGCGGCCACCTGCTGGACTTCGGTTGCGGCGCCGGCGTTCTGGGCGCGGCGGTGAAGCGTCGTTATCCGCACAATCAGGTGACGTTGCTCGACGTCGATGCGTTTGCTGCCGCCAGCAGTCGCCTCACATTGGCCGCCAATGGTCTGGAAGCCGACGTGATCACCGGTGATGGAATTGACGCTGCACCGATGGGTTTGAGTGCGATTTTGAGCAACCCGCCGTTCCATGTCGGGGTCCACACCGATTACTTCGCCACCGAGAACTTGCTGCGAAAAGCGGCCAAACATCTGAAAAACGGTGGCGAACTGCGCCTCGTTGCCAACAGCTTCCTGAAGTATCAACCGCTGATCGAAGAGCACCTCGGGGTGTGCGCGATCAAGGCCGAGGGGCAGGGTTTCAGAATCTACCGGGCCAAACGCGGCTGATAAATAAGTGCTTGCCTAACGGATTTTGCCTAGGCAGAATCCGCTCCGTCCTAGGGGAGTAGTCTCCCACGAGCGCCATGCTCGTCCGGCATACGTCAACATACTTGGTCCTCAGACCATGGCGTATGCGACCCCAGCGTTCGCATCAGACGGATCGCAGGGTTTGACAAGACCTATGACACGAACACCTTACCCGGGGCGGGGAGGCTGTACGTGTCATAGCCGTGTCGACCCGCCCCTTAGGAAAAACCCTGATGATGCTGGATTCATTTCTCGTTCCTACCGCAATCGTTGCCTTGGCCGAAATCGGCGACAAGACGCAACTGCTCGCGCTCATTCTCGCTGCCCGCTTTCGCAAGCCATGGCCAATCATCGCCGGCATCGTCGCCGCTACCCTGGCCAACCACGCAGCCGCCGGTGCGGTAGGTGCCTGGGTCGGCAGTTTCTTCTCGAATGCGACGCTGCACTGGATCCTGGCAGCCTGCTTTACCGCGACCGCCTTGTGGACCCTGGTACCGGACAAGATGGACGACGACGTCAGCACCGCGCGCAAGTTCGGGCCGTTCCTGACCACGCTGATTGCGTTCTTTCTTGCGGAAATGGGTGACAAGACCCAGGTCGCTACCGT
This sequence comes from Pseudomonas sp. BE134, assembly GCF_031456105.1. Lineage (NCBI taxonomy): Bacteria > Pseudomonadati > Pseudomonadota > Gammaproteobacteria > Pseudomonadales > Pseudomonadaceae > Pseudomonas > Pseudomonas sp. BE134. The sequence goes on from NZ_JAVDUA010000036.1 coordinate 62,631, forward strand.
GATGCTGGCGGCGCAATACCCGGATTTGTGGCTGGTCATTCTCGGCACCACCGTCGGCATGTTGATTGCCAACGTACCGGTGGTACTGGCCGGTAACTTTGCAGCAGACAAACTGCCATTGACCCTGATCCGTCGCTTGGCGGCGTCAGCGTTCCTCATTTTGGCGATTGTTGCGGTGTACAAGGCGATGCAGAGCAGTGGATGGGTTTGATGCGGTAGGCCGATAAACCGAGTAATCGTTTATCGCGAGCAGGCTCGCTCCCACAGGGAAATGCATTTCAACTGTGGGAGCGAGCCTGCTCGCGATGGCGTCAGCAGCCTTAATACATGACTCAGGATTTACGCGAGTTCTCGTACAACGGCATCACCTTGGGAATGGCCGCCTGCAACGCGCTAATGCGACTGGCTGACGCCGGGTGAGTACTCATGAACTCCGGCGGCGAGCCTTCCGAGACTTTGCTCATCTTGTTCCACAAGGTAATCGATGCATTGGGGTTGTAACCGGCGCGGGCGGCCAGTTCGAGTCCAATCAGGTCCGCCTCGTTTTCATTGGCGCGGCTGTTGGGCAGGGTCATGCCGTAGTTCGCAACGGTATCCGCCAGAACCATGCTGCCCTGACCCAACCCTAACAAGGCACCGGCGCCTTGCTTGGCCATTTCAATACCATAGGCTTTGGACATTGCTTCACGACCATGCTCACGCAGGGCGTGGGCGATTTCATGCCCCATGATCGCGGCGATTTCATCGTCGGTCAGTTGCAGTTTGTCGATCAGCCCGGTGTAAAAGATGATCTTGCCGCCTGGCCCGCAGTTGGCATTGAGCTCATCGCTCTTTATCAGGTTGACTTCCCACTTCCACTGAGCCGCATCCGGACGAAAATTCGGCGCCTGGGCAATCAGCCGGTCGGCAATGGCCTGAACGCGCATGGCATTCTCGCTGGTTTTGTCCAGCACACCTTTGCTGGAGGCTTCACCGATTGTCTTCTGATAGGACTGCGCATACATCTGGTCGACCTCTTGCGCGGGCAACATGGTGAACATGTACTGTTTGCGCTCAACCCCCACGGCGCCACCGCTGGTGGTGTTGACCGACTGGCACCCGGCGAGCAGCAGACTGGCGCCCAGCGTCCCAAAAACCAATAGCTTGTTCATCAAATAAACTCCCTGAAATCAGGCCGCGTATCCTAGGCGTGCAAATGCATCGACGCCAGAGACCTACAACTAAGACGCAAATTTCAGGCAAAGCTCTCATCGCTGCAGGAAAAAATTCTCAGACAACTCATTAACCCGGGGTAAGACACTCCGGCGCATTCAGCTTCGGATCGTTCACTAGATTCGCCAGCACTCGCTCGCGCAACACCGCAGGCTCACTGGCGAGCAAGGCCTGCAAGGTATGCAACGGCGTCTCGGGATCGAGCCACGCCGCCTGCCCCGCTTCATCGAGAATCAACGGCCGGCGCTGACTCGCCGCCGGCTGCGTGATCACTGCCGTGCTCAGCCATACCTGCTCCTGCACCGGGTACGCTTCCCAGATAGCCGCAAAAAACAGTGACGAACCTTCACCCGGTGTCAGCCAGTACGGACGCTTGCGCGTGGTGCCGCGCCATTCATAGAAACCGTTGGCCGGCAGCAGGCAACGTCGCTCACGAAAGGCCTGGCGGAACATCGGCTGCTCGGCGACGGTTTCAGCCCGGGCATGGGCCGGAGTGCGGGACAGATCGGTCAGCCACGGTGGTGTCAGGCCCCAGCGGGCGCGGGCCAGTTCACGCTGGCCATCCACGCCTGCACGCAGCATCAACACCGAATCGTTGGGGGAAATATTCCACTGGGCCTGCTGATCGGCGGGGAAGCCAGGCAGGGCCGCGAAGGCGGGGTTCCAGCGAAACAGGGCATAACGTCCACACATGGGGCAGCACGACTCTTGATCAAACGAACACCAGCCTAACAGACCAGCGTGCCGGGAAAGCTCTCCGGTTCATCGCCGGACAGCGGCAGCGCGGCATTGTACGCGGTGATCAGCGAGCGGGCGTATTCCGCCTGGTCGTTATCCACCTGCAAGCCCAACAGGCCGAAGATCGGCAGTTCGCCAGTGCCGCCGAGCAAATGGCGCCCGACCAGATGCGCCTCGATGCCTTCGCTGGCCAACATGCTTTGCAGCAACTCGCCTTCCATCAGGTTTTCCGGCTCGTAGATTCGCAGCATGGGAGTGCCCCTTTCATTCGTTTTCACTGTGAACTTCGAGCATCCATTCCTGACCGTCGGTCTGCAGGACAAACGTTATCGGCCGACAACACACCGGACAATCTTCGATATAGGTCTGATCGCCACCGGACAGATCCAGCACGGCCTCTGCCTCCTCACCACAATACGGACATTCGTAGCGCTCGGTTTCCAGCATCGCGGTCTCCCGGGTGACTTGTGCGTATAATCGCCGGTCTATTTGCAGGGCTATTTTTGTCTGGCTATTTTTTCAGACCGTACCCTGTCGGTTTTGATCAAAACCTTTACTTACCCTAGCCGTTTCTAACAAGAGAGCATGATGGGCGAATTCGATGCCATCCGACCTTACGACGATAGCGAAGTCCCTGCGGTACTGGACAGGTTGCTGGGCGACAAGGCGTTTCTAGATATCCTCACCCACTTCCGCTTCCCGCGTTTTGCCGGCGCTTTCGGCTGGATGCTTAAACCTCTTATAGCTCATCGGCTGCGCCGCGAGTTCGCCGGCGTTCATTCGGTAGCCACGTTGCAGGATAAGGTCGAGATGTACGTCGACCACACCATCGAACGCGCAACAGACGGCGTCACCTACACCGGCGTCGAGCAGTTCAAGTCGGGCAGCGCCTACCTGTTCATTGCCAACCACCGCGACATCGTGATGGACCCGGCCTTCGTCAACTACGCCGTGTACCACGCGGGCCTGCCAACACCGCGCATCGCGATCGGCGACAACCTGCTGCAAAAGCCCTTTGTCAGCGATTTGATGCGCCTGAACAAGAGCTTCATCGTGCACCGTTCGATCACCGGTCGCCGCGAGAAGATGGCGGCGTATCAACTGCTGTCGGCCTACATCAACCACTCGATCCGCAACGATTGCGCCTCGATCTGGATCGCCCAGGCCGAAGGCCGGGCGAAAGACGGCGACGACCGCACCGAATCGGCGATCCTCAAGATGTTCCACATGAGTCGCAAGGACGAGCCGTTTGGCGAAGTCATTCAGTCGCTGAACCTCACCCCGGTGTCGATCAGCTATGAATACGACCCGTGCGATCAGGCCAAGGCGCGCGAGTTGTACATCCGCGCCACCACTGGCAGCTATAGCAAAGTGCCGGGCGAGGACGATGTGAGCATCGCCAAGGGCATCACCGGTTACAAGGGCCGGGTCCACGTGAACTTCGCCGCGCCGATCACCGAGCTGTTCGAAGACACCAAGCAATTGGCGGTCGAGATGGACAAGCAAATCCTCGGTGGCTACCGCTTGTTCCCGGTGCACTACCTGGCCTACGCCCAATGGACAGACGCCGACCCGCAATTGCAGGTGCCAAAAGCGTCTGAAGTGTTTGCGGCCGACGAGCTGGCCAAGGCACAGGAAGAATGGAACAAGCGTCTGGAGGCCTGCCCCGAGGAACATCGTCCGTTCCTGGTGCTGCAATATGCGACACCGGTGCGCAATCAGTACCGGGTGAAAGCCGGCTTGCCGCTGTAAGGGTTCAGGCTGGAAACGACAACGGCGCCTTTGGGCGCCGTTTTCATTGCTGCCATTTTTGAAATCAGACTTGCGTGCTGATCCACGACACCAGCAACGCCAGCCCGAGACAGGCAAAACCGAAGCGGTAGAAGAAGCGATTCATGCGCAACGTCGCCCAATCAAGGGTCGGCTCTACGCTGGGTTGACCCTGGCGCTGGGCCACCCTGCTGGCGACGGCGCGTTGTTCGCGGCGACGAGTGGCGTGCAGCAGCCAACTGCCCGGAAAAGCCAGCAACAAGGCCAGCAGATTGACCAGCTTGGCGGGATGGGCGGTAAACAGCGTCATCAAATGCAGCGACATCACGGACCTCAAACAAAACAGGTGTAGCAGACGCCGAACCGACGAATGCGGCGCGGATTCTACCGAAAGCCTCACCTATCGCATCCGATTTACGACAAATAGCTCACTATTTTTGGTTGATTCTCGTCTTGGGTCATAACTTCTTCATTCCCACAGTTGTTCGGTGTAGTCCTGAATAAAAAAGCCCGGGCCATTGCTGGCTCCGGGCTTTTTTACATCCGACGAATACTTACTCGCCGAGAACCTGACCCACTGTCGCATCCTTGAACAGACGCGTCAGCGCATCACTCAACACATCGCTGACCAGCTTGGTGTTGGTTTCCTGGTTCGGTGCCATGCCAAAACGCTGGTCCAGCGATGCGCCGTAACGGCCGCTGTAACGACGATTGGCATTCTGCACATCAGAGCGGAACGTCGCGGAGATGGTCGCTTCTGTCACATACATGCCTTCTTTAGGCGACTGGTACTTCAGCTCGGCCAAGGTCACGGTGAGTTGCGGTGCATTCGGCGCATTGGACGTCGGGGTAAAGCCCAGCAAGCGCACGGCCGCCTCGGCCTGAGCCTGCAACTTCGGCAGAATCTGCGGGCCCTGCACGGTGATCGCGCTGGTTTCCGGGTACAAGCCGCCACGGGTGCCCAGTGTTGGCGACGGACGACCGTCCACCACACGCACCACCACCGGCTGACCATGGCCGACTGGCGCCAGCTGGGTTGTCAGCTTGGGTTCAGGGTTCAGTTGTTGCGGGCTGTGGGCGCAGCCAACGAGGGTCAAACTGGTCACAGTGATCAAACCGAACAACAGACGTTGCAACATGCGTTTCTCTCCAGAATCAGGCACAAACAGGCCCGCAGTATAGCGGTGCGCCACGACGGGTAACTAGCACCCTACAAGCGTTGAAGTAAATTCCTGCACCCCCCTTCAGCCTCCAGCCAATGGGCGAAGGCTGGGTACAAATCGAGGAAATCCGTGTCTACGGGGTAAACCCGCCCCTCCTCTTGGCACACGCGTTAACACGCGCCAGCCACGTGCACGAGTACAACATCTGTTGACCACCTGACCAGATGCCTAATAAAAGTCATTAAACACGTCCATTTCCATGCGTTTCTTAGATACAATCTGCCCCCGATTATAAGGACGTCTCCTGATCGGGCCTCGCAGCATCGTTAATGCCCCCGGCATTGACACCCCGCACCGCCCACAGAGAGCCGCCCACACAGATCGAGTGAAGCTGGCGCGCTTGCTGTTCCTTGAGCAAAAACCCGCTTTTCGCGAATCTGCAGAGCTGTCATTACGCTCGGTCACTGAGCTGTCTGCCCGTTTTGCCGGTCATGTTTCCCATGACGGTAATGCTTGCGGGCACGGTGCCAGGCAGGGACAGCCCTTTTTTGAGGTTCACGTCTTCAAAAGAGCGTGAAAAAAACGGGTTTTCACAACTTCACAAGAGTGTGGCGAGCAAATGAATAGTTTTGCGTCTGAACATGCACCATTAGCGTCTGAAACAGCCCAACGACACAGGACCGAGCACTCCTCGAATACGGGAGCCTGAAGCCTGTCCGCTACGGATTTGGTTGCACAAACGGATGTATCGACCATAAGTCGAATTGCCAGTCGCGCGTTGAAATGAGTTCATAACCCTCATTGACCCGGCCGGCAGCGTCCGTCGAAGTTGCAAAAAATTGCGAAGATTCGGACATGGCAATACTGGCCATGGTAATGGGGCATCACTGACACGCCCCGGAACGCCTGGCAGCCATGCCGTCAATTTGGTGCTGCAGATTTTGGAGACGCGTTAAATGGCGCATAACGAAGCAGTCGACGTAGTACTGGTTGGGGCCGGCATCATGAGTGCCACCCTTGCGGTATTGCTCAAAGAGCTCGACCCCGCGATCAAGCTGGAAGTCGTCGAGCTGATGGATTCCGGTGCCGCGGAGAGTTCCAACCCATGGAACAACGCCGGTACCGGTCACGCCGGGCTGTGTGAGCTCAACTACACGCCACAGGCTGCCGATGGCACCGTCGACATCAAGAAAGCCGTACACATCAACACCCAATTCGAGGTGTCGAAGCAGTTTTGGTCCTACCTGACCAAAAAAGCCACGTTCGGCTCGTGCAAGACGTTCATCAGCCCGGTGCCTCACCTGAGCTTCGTGCAAGGTGACAGTGGCGTTTCCTTCCTCAAGGAACGCTTCAAGTTGCTGAGCAAGCACCACGCCTTCGCGGACATGGAATACACCGAAGACAAGGCCAAAATGGCCGACTGGATGCCGCTGATGATGCCGGGCCGTCCGGCCGACGAAGTCGTCGCGGCGACCCGCGTGATGAATGGCACCGACGTCAACTTCGGCGCCCTGACCAATCAATTGCTCAAGCACCTGACCAGCGCGCCCGACGCGCAAGTCAAGTACTGCAAGCGTGTGACTGGCCTGAAGCGTAACAACGGCGGCTGGACCGTCAGCATCAAGGACGTCAACAGCGGCAACACCCGTGACGTCGACGCGAAATTCGTTTTCCTGGGCGCTGGCGGCGCGGCATTGCCGCTGTTGCAGGCTTCGGGCATCGAAGAAAGCAAAGGCTTCGGCGGCTTCCCGATCAGTGGCCAGTGGCTGCGTTGCGACAACCCGGAAGTGGTCAAACACCACCAGGCCAAGGTGTACAGCCAGGCCGCCGTGGGTTCGCCACCGATGTCCGTGCCGCACCTGGACACTCGTGTCGTCGATGGCAAGAAGTCCCTGTTGTTCGGACCTTACGCCGGCTTCACCACCAAGTTCCTCAAGCACGGCTCCTTCATGGACCTGCCGATGTCGGTTCGCGCCGGCAACATCGGTCCGATGCTGGCCGTGGCGAAAAACAACATGGACCTGACCAAGTACCTGGTCAGCGAAGTGATGCAATCGATGGAACAGCGCCTGGAATCCCTGCGTCGTTTCTATCCTGAAGCGAAAGCCGAAGACTGGCGCCTGGAAGTGGCCGGCCAGCGGGTGCAGATCATCAAGAAAGACCCGAAAAAGGGTGGCGTTCTGCAGTTCGGTACCGAACTGGTCGCGGCCAAGGACGGTTCCCTTGCCGCCCTGCTCGGTGCCTCCCCAGGCGCCTCGGTGACCGTTTCGATCATGCTTGAGCTGATCGAAAAATGCTTCCCGGGCAAGGCTTCCGGAGAGTGGGCTGCCAAATTGGCGGAAATCTTCCCGGCTCGCGAAAAAGTGCTCGAAACCGATGCGGCGCTGTATCGCAAGATCAATGCGCACAACAACATCGCGCTGGAACTGGTTGAAGCCAGTAACGAGACCGAAAGCTACGCTTGATTCGGTCCCATAAAAAACGCCCCGTTCTCATTGAGAGCGGGGCGTTTTTTTATGCCGCGTAAAACATCGCAGCCTCGTTTCACTCGACAGCTCCTACAGGTGTAACCGAACCCTTTGTAGGAGCTGTCGAGCGTAGCGAGGCTGCGAATTTTTGATCTTAACCACGGGCCTTGGCGATCAACTCGATGTACTCGGCCGCGTTGCGCTGATCCTTGATCAGGGCAACAAAGTCATTGCCCTGTTCATCCTGGCCATTGAGGTCCAGACCTGCCTCGACGAAGAACGTCAGAAATCGCTCGAAGTCATCGATGCGCAGACCACGGTAGGCCTTGATCAACTTGTGCAGCGACGGCGAAGTGGCGTCGACTGGCTCGAAATCGAGGAACAACTTGATCTGCTCGTCGCCGATCTCGTCACCAATCACTTGCTTCTTATCTTTACGCATTGCCGACTCCAGCTCGCAGACATTTCACGGGGCGGGCAGTTTACCCCTCCCTTGCCGCCGGGCTCAACGCACTCGAGTGGCCCCTGTGTGTAAATCAGCCCAGACATGGCCGTTGGCATAGCTGAGGAACTGGCAATACACCGTGTCATTGCGCAGCAAGTCGATCACCACCCGGTACTGCGCCAGCGGGTAAAACAGCGTCAGGGTTTTGCTTTTGTCATCATAGACCGGCTTTTTCAGGCTTTTGCTTTCGCCATCGAAGTGGACCAGCACCTGGTTGATGGTCGCGCCCTTGTTCAAGGATTTGCCCTTGAGGCGGATCAGCATCGGGGACGTGACCGGTATTGGCTGTTGGCTGGACTGGCGCTGGCTACCCACCACCACCGAATACTCGGTGACCTGCAGGAGTTGTTGCTGCTCGGGATCTGCGTCGCGCAGGGTCAGGTCATCGGGAGGCAGAAACTGTGCGTGCATCGGCGCAGGGGCGGCCGCCAGTGGCAGGCTGACGGTCAGCAACAAGGCGGCAAAGCAGCGAATCAAAAGGCTCATGACGGGCTCCGAAGACGAGGCCGGGCACTTTATCACGGGCATATGAAAATACTGCTGTGGACGCGAGCCACTAATGAAATGGCTACCCCCGCTGCCCCCTGTGATCGCCCACTAAGCTTTCACAGGGGGCCTACCGGAGACCGTTGCCATGAACAAAGTAGC
>NZ_JAVDUA010000037.1:0-70407 GCF_031456105.1 Pseudomonas sp. BE134
AGTCTCCCACGGTCCGTACTGGCTAGAGTCGGAATCGAGCTTTTAGTCCCGCCCACCCCTTCAAGTCTAAACATACAAGCGAGCCTGCTCGCGAAAGCGGTCTATCAGATACATCAATGGTGAATGTCAGCCTGCTTTCGCGAGCAGGCTCGCTCCCACAGGGGAATTGCGGTGTCTGCTGGAATGATAAAGCCGCGTGGTTACGCGGCTTTTTCGTATCTGTGCACTTACTTGCTTTCAGGCAGATCTTCTTCGGATTCGGTCTTTGTCCGGGCTGGTCGTGGGGTCAGCACTTTCAGCACATCATCAATCACAGCCTTACCCATTGCCGTCAGATAATGCGCGGCCCAGGCGTGGCGGTCGGTGTCTTTTGCGTAGGCAGCATCTTCGGCGAATGATTTGCCGAGGAATAGAAGGTCGGCGGCTTGTGACAGTGCTTCGACGATGGGGACGCCGGCGCGGACGTTGAATAGCGCCTGATCGGAGCAGTAGATGAGGGGGGTGAAGCCAATGGTTTTTAAATCTGAAATCGCGGAAGCATCTGTTTTGGTCATAGTCAATTTCCTAGTTGAGGAGCTAACCCACTCGTTTCCAAGCGAATGGGTGGCAGCTGTACGCAGGTTGGAAACCGGGAACTAGGAAACCGGCACGCCCGAGGGCGTCCCACGCACAGCTGCCATAACTCATGATCACAAAAAACGCATGCGATCATGAGGGGCACTGTTGCGGCTAGTATCCGACGGGTTTCCAAGCCCGATCGCTGAATGGTCAGCGACGTCCGGAGACTACCCCGTCGAAGAAAAGCGCAACAAGGCATCAAAGTGCCCAAACGTACGATTCGGAGTTTGCCTACAAGGTCTGCGGGCGTCATCCGATATTGCGACCCCTCAAAGTAAACGAAACTAAACGCGGTGAGGAATTTGACAAGTCGCGGGAGATTTCGCGTTGTTGCAAATATCGAAAGATCTTGACGGCTCAATATTTCCAATGAGACAAGTGTCCACGTTTTATGGAATGTGGACACTTGGAGTTCATGGCTTCATGAAGAGTCAAGACATTTTGCTTTTGTTCAAAATGGCCAGCCTGCACGCCCAAGAGGAAAACCTCGTTGGGAAGATGGAGTTTGAGTCGAATTCGAACACGGTTGAGGAGTTGTTGAAGCCCCAGCAGATAAATCGAATGACGGCAGGGGGGCGAGTGGGACAGTCGCTAATCACCTACCCCGCTGAGGGTGAAGAAATTGTATTCAACCGCAAGGCGTTCGACTCATCCATGGGTGATGAGGATGGCTGGGAAGGGTGGTCGGAGCCTGTGCCTTCTGCATCGCTGGCGAGTTGGAGTGAAGGCTACTCGTTGCGTGCGTTGTCTGCGTCTCTTGGGCTAAGCAAAAGCGAGGTTTCAAACGCTATAGCCAGGTGCCGTGAGTCCGGATTGCTCTCCAATGACTACGACACCGGGCTCCCGAAAGTTAATCGGCGAGAGCTGCTGAAAATTACCGAGCACGCTCTGAAATATTTTTTCCCCGTGAAGCCGGGCGCGATGGTTCGCGGGATTCCAACAGGCTTCGCTGCCCCCGCGCTATCCAAAAGCATCAAGAGCGCTGGCGGGTTGATTCCGGTTTGGCCTGATGCTCTCGGAACTGAGCGTGGCCAGGCGATAGAACCGCTCTACAAGACAGTTCCGGAAGCGGTGAAGCGGGACAGGATCCTTTATCACTATCTTGCGCTGGCTGATGCGATCCGTCTTGGTGGTCCGCGAGAGTGCGGTGTCGCGGTTAACATTTTAAAAGCAGGGATGGGCCTGAAATAACATGTCTTCAAACGCTGATCACAACTACGAGCTCATAGAATTTGTTGCAGACGGCTTGGGAGCGGCGTTTCTCACTGAGATTGCTTTTGTCGGCGGTTGCACCACTGCCATGCTGGTCACTGATGCTGCCGTGCTCGACGACATTCGTTTCACCGATGATGTTGACTTGGTGATCGAGCTGGCAGGCATTAGCGCCTGGCAACACCTCATAGAGCGGTGGCGGCGAAGGACTTCAAAATTACCGGTGAAGATGAAGTCAACTGTCGTTTCCGTTTCAACGACGTCGTCGTAGATGTGATGCCTTCTGACTCTGCTGTTCTCGGGTATGCCAACCGTTGGTTCGTAGAGGGGCTGGCGAGGGCCGATAAGTTTGCGTTACCCAGCGGTACCGTCATCCAGATATTTAAACCGACTTACTTTCTAGCGACGAAACTAGAGGCATTTAGCGGTCGGGGTGGGGTGACCCTTACCACAAAGATGTCGAAGACATCCTCATCTTGATTGATGGTCGTACAGAGCTTTTGGAAGAGGTTCGCCAGGCTGAACCTGAGCTTAAGGAGTTCATCACGTCTGGAATTCGAGAACTCATGGGGCTCAGTGGTATCGACTACGTGATTGAAAGTTCGGGCTCAGTGCAGGCCAATCCGGATAGAGGTCGAATCATTTACATGCGCATGAAAAACCTGAGCAACGCATGAGATACATCACCAGATCGGTGACAGGACGGACCAGGAAAGCCAATCATGACTCCGCTGGCGCTCTTTGCGACGGCGGCAGAGGGCTGTTCGTCATTACGGACGGTACGTCGAAGCCCGGGAGTGGGCAACTGGCTGAATGCTTCGTAAAAGGTGTTTTAGCGGCCTACCCGAAACACATGGATCAGAGGGGCGAAATCACCGAGCACGGAGCAGTTGGGCAGTTACTTGGTTCAGTGCTGGCGGAGCTTCACCCCATTTTGTTTGCGGATCAGACAGGGACCACGTGTTACCTGATCGGTTTCGCTGCTCATGGGAAGCTCACGCTTGCGTATGAAGGTGACTGTTCGTGCGGAGTAGTGACATCGGCAGGCACAATCGAGTGGATTACGCCGCCCCACTGCAAGGCCAATTGGAGGCGCGACCGTTCGCACCTTGAGTTGGCGCAAGACCCTGCTCGAAACCGGGTAACCCGATGCCTGAAGGTTAGTCGTGCTCCGGACCCTGAATTTGTTTTTCACCCATTGGCTGTGGGTGAGCGACTGGTGTTCGTAACCGATGGCTTCTGGGCAGAGTTAACGGAGTCGCAGCAAAGCAGCTTGTTGGCAGCACCGGATAGAGACTTTATCGCTGTTGAAGATGACGTAACGTGGATAGATGTCCAGCTTTAACCTGGAAGCACTTCACGTCCGCACATGTAAAAAAGCCCCCGCAACCAAACAGCTGCGGGGGCTTTTTCGTGGCGACGCTCAGATCACTCCTGCGCCGTCGCCTCTTCCTTGGCTTGCCGCTTCTCGATGATGTCCACCAAGCGCTTGGCCAATGCCGGGTAATTCTCATCAAAGTGATGGCCGCCAGGCAGTTTCATCGTTTCGCCCACGGCGGTCTTGTCGGTGCAGCCGCTTTCGTCGACTTCTTCTTCACCGTAGATGCACACCACTTTCTCTGGTGGCAGCTTGGCCATTTCCGGGCCTGTGGCGGCTTCTTTGCCAGCGTTGCCGAGCCAGCCTTCGACTTCGATTTCGAAGCTGCCGGTGCGGGCGAAGGCCAAGAGGATGATGGCGTCGACGCGTTGCTGTTCCGATTCTGGAAGGCGGTTGTAGATCGCCGGGAGGACGTCGGCGCCGAACGAGTAGCCGGTCAGGATGAAGCGCTTGGTGCCCCATTTCTGCCGGTAGTGCTGCATCAGTTCAGCGAGGTCCAGGGCGCTTTGCTCCGGGCTCTTGTGCTGCCAGTAGTAGCGCAGGGTGTCGATGCCGACCACCGGATAACCGAGTTTGGCCATTTCGCCCGCGACGTCACGGTCCAGGTCACGCCAGCCGCCGTCGCCGGAGAGGAACAGGGTGACGGTGTCCTTGGCTTGGCCGGCTGGTACTTCGACCACCGGAATCTGCAAGCCACCGGCGGCTTTGTCGCCGCCGACGAGGATTTTGCGCAGTTCGTTGTTCAGCACTTGCGGCAGGTTGATGTCGTAGTCGCTGATGCTGGTTTCGGCGTTGGGTTGGTCGCGTACGAAGCCGGCGCTGGTGTCGTCCGGGTTGTCGTTCCACGCCACCAGCCAGTGGCCGTGAGCAGCGGTTTTCGGCAGCAGGTGAGTGCAGCCCGGTTTTTCCAGGGCCAGGTCGACGGAGATGGCCTGAGCCTTGTCATTCTTCTGTTCGGACAACCAGCGCCAGGCCAACACAGCGCCAGGGCCGATACCGCTGACCAGGGTCGCCGGGCCTTTGAGTTCTCTCAGGCCAGATTGCAGTGCGCGGCTTTGCAGCAGGCAGTCTTTAGGCAGAATCACTTGAACAATCTGCGCCGAACCGGAGCGGCTCAGGGTGATCAGTTGTTGATCGCTGAGCTTCTGGTCTTCATTGACCGCCACCAGCACCTGAGCCTTCGGCGTGGTGCCGGGAATCACGCGGGTCATCGCGGCGCCATCGGCGGGCGTCAACAGTTCGAGGGTTGGTGCCGGTGCCGGGCGTTTCAGGTACCAGAAACCGCCACCGAGAATCAGGGCCAGCACTACTAGTGTGGCCAGTACGTACCGCAAGGAGCGTTGAATCATCAGCGTTTCACCAATCCAGTCAAGCCGCCCGCAATCAGGGCAGCAGTATCGGCCAGGGCCACCAGCGGATCGAGTCCGGCGGGCACGGCCATATAACGGGGTTCCCAGTCAGGCTGGAACTTGTCTTTGAAGCGGCGTAAGCCTTGGAAGTTGTAGAGCTGCTCACCACGGCGGAACACCATCGAGCCCAGACGCTGGGTCAGTGGTGCGCCCCGACGGGGTTGCAACCCCGACAACGGCACCATGCCCAGGCTGAAACGCGCGTATCCATGATTTTTATAATGTTGAATCAGGCCGACCATCATGAACTCCATGGTCAGCTTCGGCGCGTCCGGGTGCGCACGCATCAGGTCGAGGCTGGCCAAGTCATGGCCGTAGGTCTCGAGCAGGTTGGCGAAGGCTACCGGGCGACCTTCAAAGCGGATCACCGCAATGCGGAAGTGCCTGAGGTAATCATCGCTGAAACGGCCGAGCGAGAAGCCTTTCTCGCGGACATTCTTGCCGGTCAGCCAGGCATCGGAAATCACCTTGAGCTCATCCATGGGGGCCTGGCCCGGCTCGTGGATTTCCAGTGACAGGCCATCGCGGGTGCCACGGTTCCAGGTGTAGCGCAGGTCTTTCATCTCTTTGCCCTTGGCTTCGAGATCAAAGCGATGCAGATCGACGCGGGCTTCTTCGCCCAGTTTGATCGCGGTCAGGCCGATGTCCATGTAGTACGGCAGGTTCTCGGCGCGCACTTGATAGAACACCGGGCGGGCGTGGTGGACGTCGCAGAGGTCGCGGAACTGCCAGATCATTTCCGCTCGTTGCTGCGTCGGGCCGATCGGGTCGTACAACGCCACGAGGCTGCGCCCACGGCGGGCGTACATCAGAAACGCCTCGTCGTCAGGGTGGAACAGCAGCGCCTTGTCACCGGTCAGGGCCAGGCCGCCATCCGGTTGGGCGGAAACCATGAGGATTTTTACTGCGCGGTCGAGTTCATCCTGCGTGGGCAGGTGAATGACCGGGCGAGCGGTGCGCAGCAGCCACGTCAGCGACACCACGACCAATAGCACAGCAGCGCCCAGCAGCGAGCGCAAGCCACGCGGCGCATCGGCATCAAGGGTGAACTGCCACCAGAGTTGATGGCTGTACGGAACGTCCTGATACGCAAACAGCAGCAACCAGATCGAGGCGCCCAGCACGCAGAGGCTGGACACCAGATACAGCGGTGAAAATGGCAGTTCGGTCAGGCGGCTAGGGCGATAGAAGGAGCTGCGGAATACCCCCAGCAAGCTGGCGGTAAGGGTCATCAGGCAGGCTTCTTCCCAGTCAAAACCCTTGAGCAGGGAAAGCAGGGCGCCGACCAGCAGCAAAATGGTGGTCAGCATCCAGGCGGCAGAGAGGCGTCGACGCAGGCCTTGAGCCAGCAACAGGCACAGCACGCCGATCAGGCTCGCGCCGAAGTGTGAGGCGTCGACCAGGCGATGGGGGATCAGAAAACCGATGTGTTCCAGGCGGGTGTCGATTTCCGGGGTCACGCCGGAAAACAGCAGGACCACACCGGACAGGAACACCAAAACCGCCAGAATCGGTGCCGCCAGGCCCGACGCTGCCCGCAGGGACTGACGCGACTGAAACAGGCGCTGGCCTTCGTTGATCAGCAGGAACAGGCAAGCCACCAGCAGGGGCAGCACCACATAGATCAGTCGATACAACAGCAAGGCGGCGGCCAGTGGTGCCGCGCCCAGTGAATCGGCAAAGGCGGCCAGCAGGATCGCTTCGAATACACCAACCCCGCCCGGCACGTGGCTGAGCACGCCCGCGGCCAATGCCAGCAGGTACACCAGCAGGAAAGCGCCAAAGGGCGGTGCCTCGGGCAACAATAGATAGAGCACGGTCGCGGCGGCTGCCACGTCCAGGGCGGTGATGATCAGTTGCAGGAAGGTCAGGCGGCGGCCGGGCAGGCGCAAGGTGCGGCGGCCGACTTTGACCAGGAGGTTGTCTGGTGAAGGTTGTTCCGGCAGGCGACGGCGGTAGATACCGATGGCCAGGACGCTGAAGAGCAGCAGGACTGCCGCGGCAATCGTGCCGAGCAATGTCTGCGACAACCCCAAGGCAACAGAAGCGGCAGGCAGGTTGCTGAGGGTTGCCAGGGCAGCCAGCGGTGGCAGGGCGCAACCGAGCGACAAGCTGGCAAACAACGTCATATGAGCGACTTCTGAAGCCCCCAGGCCATGACGTGCATATAAACGGTAACGAACCGATCCCCCGGAGAGCATCGAAAGGCCGATGGCATTCCCGATCGCAAAGGCCGTGAACCCGCCGAGCGCCAATATTCGAGGCGCCAGCGTCACACCCGCATAGCGGCTGGCCGACCACTCGTAACCCAACAGAATAATGAAGCCGGCCACGGTCGCACCCAAGGCGCCCAGCAGTGCCGGTTTCGGAACTTCCAGAATCGAGTCGTGCAAAGCGTACAGGTCGAGTTCGCTCAGCAAGTGACGACAGGCGATCAGCGCGATAGCGAACAACAGCAGAGTGACCGCCAGGCCGATGGGCTGGCGATATTTGCTGATCTGATCGAGCAGGCGCAAACGCTCGGTCTTGATCGGTTGTGTCGCTGTGACGGTGTCTTGTGGGGCAGACGAGTTGGCGCGCATCAATCACCTCTTGAATCGTGCGCGACAGGATGGAGGTATCGAGCCAAGTTACCAATCCCTGTAGTAAAAAATAATCACGAATATTAACGCCTCTCACCGGGTTGCGGCGATGGCACGTCATGAGTCGAAGAGGGGGGCTGCCTGAGCTCCGGCAAAATGTGAAACCGGCATTTTGATGATCCCTGACGCTAAACCACACAGTGAGAGATCTTTGTTGCGAAAGGACTTTTTCGACAGATACAAAAAAGGCCACTCTTTCGAGTAGCCTTTTTTGATGTTTGGTTGCGGGAGCCGGATTTGAACCGACGACCTTCGGGTTATGAGCCCGACGAGCTACCAGACTGCTCCATCCCGCGTCTGTGTGGCGGCATTCTACAGGCGAACGGCGGGGTGTCAACCGTTAATCCCAAGATAGGTCAAATAAGCGCAAATGAGCGGCAAACGGTCGCAGGGGAGGCCTAAGTTTCGGAATCAGAACGATTTCTCATTTCAGGTCGCATAAGCGTAACAGCCGCATTTTTCGGGGGAGCCTACAAAACAGACGCGCACAAAAAAGGCCACTCTTTCGAGTAGCCTTTTTTGATGTTTGGTTGCGGGAGCCGGATTTGAACCGACGACCTTCGGGTTATGAGCCCGACGAGCTACCAGACTGCTCCATCCCGCGTCTGTGTGTCGGCATTCTACAGAGGATCGCTGGGGTGTCAACCTTCAATATCTGAAAAACCTCTTCCTGTTCAACCGCTTAGCCTGAAATCAAGATAGGGTTGGTGGCTGTGAGGTAGACGTGGCAAGGCCTGTAGCTCTATTGGCAGGTTGCATTCGATTGAAAAAATAAATGCACAGAGTACTTTCCTACGTGTGAAAAAGAACATTCCGAGTACTGGTGCTATATACAGGTGTCGGTGAGATACTGCTTGTCCGACACCCCAATGCTCCATTTCTTCGTCATGAACTGCGCTTTTATATGACCCAGCGAAAAATCATCCACGTCGACTGTGACTGCTTCTACGCCGCCATCGAGATGCGTGATGACCCGCGCCTGGCCGGTAAGCCATTGGCAGTGGGTGGTTCGGCGGATCGACGGGGAGTGATTGCGACCTGCAACTATGAGGCGCGGGCCTATGGTGTACGGTCGGCCATGTCTTCCGGGCATGCGTTGAAGCTGTGCCCGGACCTGACCATCGTCAAGCCGCGCATGGACGCTTATAGAGAAGCCTCGAAGGAAATTCACACGATCTTTCGCGATTACACTGACATGATCGAGCCACTGTCCCTCGATGAGGCCTATCTCGACGTGTCGGACAGCGCGCATTTCGGCGGCAGCGCTACGCGTATCGCCCAAGACATTCGTCGGCGAGTGTCCAATCAATTGCACATCACCGTGTCGGCCGGTGTGGCGCCGAACAAGTTTCTGGCCAAGATCGCCAGTGACTGGAAGAAGCCCAATGGCTTGTTTGTCATCACACCGGATCAAGTGGAAGACTTTGTCAGTGGCTTGCCGGTGAGCAAGTTGCACGGTGTGGGCAAAGTCACTGCCGATAAGCTGGGAAGGCTTGGCATCGTCGATTGCTCGCATTTGCGCGAGTGGGACAAATTGGCGCTGGTGCGCGAATTCGGCAGTTTCGGCGAACGACTCTGGAGCCTGGCCCGGGGAATTGATGAGCGTTTGGTCCACAACGACAGTCGTCGACAGTCGATCAGCGTCGAAAACACCTATGACGTGGACCTGCCGGATCTGGTGAGCTGTCTGGATAAACTTCCCGAGCTATTGGAAACCCTGGCGGGGCGCATGGCGCGAATCGACAGCAGCTATCGGCCCGGCAAGCCGTTCGTGAAAGTGAAATTCCATGACTTTACCCAGACCACGCTGGAGCAGGCGGGCGCAGGGCGGGATTTGGGGAGTTATCAGTTGCTGCTGACCCAGGCGTTCAATCGCGGCGGGAAACCGGTGCGGTTGTTGGGGGTTGGGGTCAGGCTTGAGGATTTGCGGAGAGGGTTTGAACAGATGGAGTTGTTTGAGCGGTAGTTTTTTAGTGAGTTTGAGGGCCTCATCGCGAGCAGGCTCGCTCCCACATTGGATTTGGGAGCGCCACAGGCCTCTGTGGGAGCAGGCCTGCTCCGGGCGGCGTTCCGACGATGCTTTTAAGCCTTAATTCGGTCCCGGATCCGCCACCAAACGCCCGGCATCCTTGGTCAACGACTTGAGGAATTCGCTCTGCAACTCGGGGTCGTTGCGTGTCAGTTCGATCAGGCTTTGCTCAAGCTCGCTGGCTTCTTCCTCCAGACCCAGTTCCGACAGGCGCTTGACTCGGTGTACCCACTGGCTCACTTCGTCATCTTCAAGGTCGTCATAAATCAGCCCGTGGGCTTCGAGCAGCTTGCCACGCAAAGAACTGCTGACTTCCAGGGATGTGTTGGTGTGCACATCGTCGTTGCCATCTTCGACGCTGATCAGCAGGCGGCTCAGATGATTGATGTCATGTTCGGCAAACGGGCTGTCCAGCAGGTTCACGCGCAAAACGCCGTTTTTGTCGGTGCTCAGATCGAACGTTTCCTTGCCAGCCTTGACCTCTACCGGACGTTCGCTCCAGGGCAGACTCGAGTATTCAGTGCGCTTGTCGAGCTGAACCTCATCGATGCCGGCCAGGTTTTGCTGGGCTCGGCCGTGAGACTGCACGTTCATGAACGGGTTGAGTCCGGCGAAACCGTAGCTCAGCCAATCCTTGGTCGCGCTGTCCGGCAGATTACCGAGGGTCAACACGTTGACGACGTTCGCGCCAGCACCGGCCACTACCGCCACCGCGCCCAGCGGGATCTCATAGACCTCCCGCCAGGGTTGGTAAGGTGTGTAGCGATCATAGTGGCGCGTGACTTCGAATTCGGTGACTTCGAACGTCTTCTGCTCGTGGATTTTCACCCGACGTTGCGGCAGATCAAGCACCTTGGGATCACCCACATCGATCTGCAGGCTGTGATCGAGCAATTTGCGCTCGACACGTTCCTCGTGCTCGCTGCGTTGCGACATCTGATTGGCACAGCCGCTGACCAGCAGGGTGCCGCACAGGGCAGCACCACCGAGGCCTAAGGTGTTTCGCTTGAACATGACTTCTCTATCTGGTGTCAGCGGCGGATACGGGCCTGGAGGAAAGACAACACGTCAGCGACCGGCAGCGCTTGCGCGTCAGGTTCGGTGCGGCTCTTGTATTCCAGATTGCCTTCGGCAAGGCCGCGGTCACTGACCACGATCCGGTGAGGAATGCCGATCAGCTCCATGTCCGCGAACTTGATGCCCGGGCTGGTCTTTTTGTCGCGGTCGTCCAGCAGTACTTCGAAGCCGGCTGCGGTCAGTTCTGCATACAGCTTGTCGGTCGCTTCGCGAACCTGTTCGGTTTCGTAGCGCAATGGCACCAGAGCCACCTGGAACGGCGCAAGCGTGTCGCTCCAGATGATCCCGTTGGCGTCGTTGTTCTGCTCGATGGCGGCCGCCACCACGCGGGAAACGCCGATGCCGTAGCAACCCATTTCCAGGGTGACCGGCTTGCCGTTCTCGCCCAGCACTTCGCATTTCATCGCTTTGCTGTATTTGTTGCCCAGCTGGAAGATGTGCCCGACTTCAATGCCACGTTTGATTTCCAGCGTGCCCTTGCCATCAGGGCTTGGGTCGCCGGCCACCACGTTGCGCAGGTCGGCAACGGTCGGAACAGGCAGATCACGCTCCCAGTTCACGCCGAAGTAGTGTTTGTCGTCGATGTTGGCACCAATGCCGAAGTCGCTCATCAGTTCGACGGAACGGTCGATGATGATTGGCAGTGGCAGGTTCAGCGGGCCCAGAGAGCCAGCGCCGGCGCCAATGGCGTCACGCAGTTCGCTTTCGGACGCCATGACCAGCGGGCTGGCAACGCCTGGCTGGTTGGCGGCCTTGATTTCGTTCAGTTCGTGGTCGCCACGGATGATCAGGGCAATCAGCTTGCCTGGCTCTTCAGCGTGAACCACCAGGGTCTTGATGGTCTTTTCGATCGGCAGGTTGAAGCCTTCGACCAGTTGCGCAATGGTCTTGGCGTTCGGGGTGTCGACCAGACGCAGCTCTTCGGCAGGCAGCGCGCGGGAAGTTTCCCGTGGTACCGCTTCGGCTTTCTCGATGTTCGCCGCGTAGTCGGAGCCGTTGCTGAAGACGATGTCGTCTTCGCCGGATTCGGCCAGTACGTGGAATTCGTGAGAGCCAGCACCGCCGATGGAGCCGTTGTCGGCTTCTACAGGACGGAACTTCAGGCCCAGACGGGTGAACACGTTGCAGTAAGCCTGGTGCATGCGGTCGTAGGTGACTTGCAGCGAAGGCTGGTCAGCGTGGAACGAATAGGCATCCTTCATGATGAATTCACGACCGCGCATCAAACCGAAGCGTGGGCGGATTTCATCGCGGAACTTGGTCTGGATCTGGTACAGGTTGATCGGCAGCTGTTTGTAGCTGCTCAACTCGTTGCGCATCAGATCGGTGATCACTTCTTCGTGGGTCGGGCCTGCGCAGAAATCACGACCATGGCGATCCTTGAAGCGCAGCAATTCAGGGCCGTACTCTTCCCAGCGACCGGATTCCTGCCACAGCTCAGCCGGTTGTGTGCTCGGCATCAACACTTCAAGAGAGCCCGCGGCGTTCATTTCTTCACGAACGACGGCTTCGACCTTGCGCATGACTCGCAAGCCCATCGGCAGCCAGGTATAGAGGCCCGAGGCGAGTTTGCGGATCATGCCGGCGCGCAGCATCAGCTGATGGCTGATCACGACCGCATCGGAAGGCGTTTCTTTCTGTGTGGCGAGCAAAAATTGACTGGTGCGCATGGTTGGCCGTTGTCGGTTGCTGATGACGAGAAATGACGGAGCATTGTACGGGCGAGATCCGCTGGCGTACAGGCGTGCGGTCGGTGGCGTGGCAGGAGGGCGGGAATCACACCGTCCTTTGCGAAGATTCCTACGATTCTTCCACGATCTGGGTCGGAGCCGGCTCTGGCGTCGGCGTCGGACCTGCCCGACGGCTCTCCTGGTACCAGTGGAGGGCGATCAGCAGCAGTGTCGGAACGCCGAGCAGGGCGGTGATCAAGAAGAAATTGTGATAGCCGAATTTTTCGACCATGACTCCCGAGTAGCCGCCGATCAGGCGTGGCAGCAGCAGCATGATCGAACTGAGCAGGGCGTACTGGGTGGCGGAGAACTTGAGGTTGGTGAGGCTCGACAGGTACGCAACAAACGCCGATGTCGCCAGGCCCGAGCTGAAGTTGTCCAGGGAAATGGTGAGGATCAGCATGTTCAGGTTGGCGCCCATGTCGGCGAGCATCAGGAACAGCAGGTTGGTGCCGGCCGACGAAATGCCGCCGATCAGCAGAATCGGCAAGATACCGAAACGCACAATCAGCAAGCCGCCCATGCCGGCGCCGACCAGGGTCATGATTAGGCCGAAGACTTTACTGACCCCGGCTATCTGATCCTTGGTGAATCCCTGATCGATATAGAACACGTTGGCCATCACGCCCATGACCGTATCGGACATGCGGTAGGTGGCGATCAAGCCGAGCAGTAGCAACGCTTGCCAGCGATACCGCGTGATGAAGTCATTGACCGGCGTCAGCACCGGCGCCAGACCGCGGCGGCCCATGGCCGACAGGCACATGGCTGTCAGCATGATGTAGAGGATCGCCCGCAGGAGCGCCCGGTCTTCGAGTACCAGGTCGAGCAGGCTCACGCCTTCGAATAGCACGCTGGCGAAGTCGGTGTTGTAGAGCTGGGTGAACATGGCGGGCACGGACACCAGCAGCACGATCAGCACAAACACGGACGCCAGTTGATGCGCAAAACTGTAACGGCCGGCCTGAAGCTGAGTGCGCAGTGGCACAGGTGGTTCGCGCATGAACAGTGAGGTGATCAATGCCGGAAGCATCAGCGCGCCGAACAGTATGTAGGTACCCGCCCAGGCCGAATGCTGATAATTGAAACCGGTGGATCCGAAGCCTTCAGCGAAGAACAATGCGCCGGCCGTCGCCAACAGCGCGGCGATCCGATAACCCGACATGTAGCTGGCGGCGAGTGCCGCCTGACGACTGTCCTCGGCGATTTCCAGACGATAGGCGTCGACCGCAATGTCCTGCGTCGCCGAGGCGAAGGCGACGACCACTGCGATGGCGATCAGCCAGGACAAATGCTTTTGTGGGTCGCAAAAACCCATGCCTACCAGACCGAGGATCACCAGCGCCTGCGACAGCACCAGCCACGAGCGTCGTCGCCCCAGCTTGCCGAGAAATGGCAGGCGCCATTGGTCGAGCAGGGGGGACCAGACCCATTTAAAGGCGTAGGCCAAGCCGATGAGACTTGCATAACCAATGGTCTCGCGAGCTACACCTGCCTCGCGGAGCCAGACGGAAAGCGTCGAAAACACCAGCATGTAGGGCAGGCCGGCGGCGAAACCAAGCAGCAACAACACAAGCGTCGAGGGGCTGGCATAGGCGGCGAGCGCGGCGCGCCAGGTTTTACGGGGCATGGGCTGGAGTCTGCCTCAAGAATTACGGAAACAAAGGGCGCACTCTAACCGCTGTGCTCTACCGGGCGCCAGCCATGGCGCTGAATATCAACACGATTATTCTGGATGCTGACACCTTCCGAGCGCAATCGCGCGCGCTGTTCATCCCCCGAAGGGCTGCCCACAGGCAGGCTGATCCGACCGCCGGCACCGAGAACCCGATGCCAGGGTAATTTGGTATCGCCCGGCAATTGGCTCAACGTGCGTCCGACCCAGCGGGCAGCGCGACCGAGTCCGGCCAGCTCCGCGAGTTGACCATAGCTCACCACTTTGCCTTCAGGCACTTGGGCCAGGGTCAGGTAGAGCGCCGTGCGTCGGATCTGCGCCGCACTTTCGGTTTCCGAGGTTGGTTCGATCACGTGCGCAATTCCAGAAAAAAGGTCGCATTGCCGTTTGTAGAGTAAGTCCCGGATCACTGTTTGAGAAATGAACTCAATAGAAATAGTCGGGTCATTCCTTGCTAGGGTCTTATTCCTGAGGATAATGCCGACGTTTTTCGCAAACTTGAGTCTGTTTTTGCTTATGTTGTCCAGAACACTGCTTTGCCTCGCTGTCCTGAGTGCTTCCACACCTTTACTAGCCGATACCGTCTGGTTGAAAAACGGTGACAAGTTGAGTGGCAAGATCACGTTATTCGATGGCGGAAAATTGGTGATCCAGACCGAGTACGCTGGTTCGATCGCGATCGACTGGAAACAGGTCAAAACCCTGGAAAGCGATCAGGAGGTGCTGGTCAAGCAGGATGCGTACACAGGCGAGAAAACCAAGTCGCTGCATGCGGCAGGCGACGGCAAGGTAACGCTGGAAAACGGCGAGGCTCCCAAGACGGTAGAGCTGGCCAGTATTCAGCAGATTCTCAAGCCCAAGCCGGTGGTCGAAGATCTGGTGTGGAAAGGGAATATCGACGCGGCGCTGGATTACCAGCGGGCGGAAAACAACACCGACGATTACAGTATCGACTTCAAGACGACGGCGCGCCATGGCAAATGGCGGCACACGGCGGAAGGTGAGTACAACCGCGAATTCCAGGATGACGTTGTTACGACTGACAACTGGCGGGGCGAATACTCGCTCGACCGCTTCCTGACAGAGAAATGGTTCTGGCAGGGTCGGGCAGTCTATAAGCGCGATAAAGTCGAAAACCTTTCCCGTCAGCGCACCCTCGGTACCGGTCCGGGTTACCAGTTCTGGGATGACGAATTGGGCGCATTCTCCTTGGGCTCGCTGGTCAACCGCACGGACTATGAGTTCACGGACGGCGGCAAGGACGACTTCTATGCCTTGGCAATGACGTGGGATTACAACCGTTACCTGATCGGCAAGAAGGTGGAACTCTTCACCAATGGCGAAGTGGGCAAGCCGTTGTCAGACGTGGCCAATAATGCGCTCGATGCGGAATTGGGCTTGCGCTACAAGGTGACCGAATGGGCGTCGCTTAACCTGAAGGCCGAGCGAGACGTCGTCAGCGGTACCGAAGACGCTGATCAGGACCAGATTCGCTACACCGCAGGGTTTGGCGTAGCCTGGTAAGGCAAAAAAAATCGCAGTCATGGGCTGCGATTTTTTTGTACCTGTAAAACAGTCAGGCACAAAAAAGCCCCGCTTTTGAGGGCGGGGCTTTTTACTAAAGCAAGTACAAGTTAGATAACTTGAACTTCTTCAGCTTGCATGCCTTTCTGACCGCGGGTAGCGATGAAAGAAACCTGTTGGCCTTCTTTCAGGCTTTTGAAGCCGTCGGATTGGATAGCTTTGAAGTGAACGAACAGGTCGTCACCGGATTGTGGAGTGATGAAGCCGAAGCCTTTTTCATCGTTGAACCACTTAACGGTACCGGTTTGGCGATTAGACATGGTGTAACTCCTTGAACAAAGATAACTGCGACTCAGGAAGAACCCTGGCCGAGACTGAGTGCAAAGAGCAGGAAAAATTCTTGTAGATGGTTGGATCGAAATTCAACATATCGTGTAGAGATTCTCAGTGACACAAGCAGCACAGTGGCGCCACCTTAACCCTTTTTCCCGAACGTGCCAATGCTTCTTGCGAAGGTTTCTCTGAATTCAGGACTGACGGTCTATCGGATTTTGGGAAAGGCCCCGAATTCACGGGGGATCCGCGAGAATTGCGCCTCGGACTTTGAACCCGGAGCGCGCGCCCGGTAAGATGCCGGACAGAATTTTTCCACCTCGCTATTCAGGACACCCGCCATGAGCATCAAATCGGACAAGTGGATTCGCCGCATGGCGCAAGAGCACGGCATGATCGAACCCTTCGTTGAGCGCCAGGTGCGCGGCGAAGGTGCCGAGCGCGTGATTTCCTACGGTGTTTCGAGCTATGGCTACGATGTGCGCTGCGCCGATGAATTCAAGGTGTTCACCAACATCAATTCGGCCACCGTTGATCCGAAGAATTTCGACGAGAAGAGCTTCGTCGACGTTAAAAGCGATGTTTGCATCATTCCACCCAACTCCTTTGCCCTGGCCCGTACCGTGGAATTCTTCCGCATTCCACGCAACGTGCTGACCATCTGCCTGGGTAAAAGCACCTACGCGCGCTGCGGCATTATCGTCAACGTGACGCCGCTTGAGCCTGAGTGGGAAGGGCATGTGACGCTGGAGTTCTCCAACACCACGACGCTGCCGGCGAAAATCTACGCCAACGAAGGCGTCGCACAGATGCTGTTCTTCGAATCCGACGAAGAGTGCGAAGTGTCCTATAAGGACCGTGGCGGCAAGTATCAGGGCCAGCTCGGCGTCACCCTGCCGCGCACCTGATCCGTTCATCTGGTCAATCAGCGGGAATTCTTGAGCGGGTAGACACTCTATGGGGTGTACTGCCCGGTTCGCGCACAGCGGACGGGGCCTTCGCTCAGGAGTGCTTTATGAAGATCGATCCGCGAATAAGTGCCGAACTGGCAAGGCTTGAGCCCAATCAGATTGGCGTTTTGGCCTGGTCCTTGTTGGCACATCCGCCCGTCAGCATGGCGGGGGGCATCCCCGGTCAGCCAGACCCCGATACCCCGAATGAACAGCCGACAGAACCCGGTGAACCCACCTTGCCGGATGAGCCGCCTCCCGCGCCGGTAGCCTGATCTGCTGTCGAAAAGAATGGCCAGTCAGCTGATGTCCGTAAAGACTTCAGCTGACTGGCCATATTTCGTTGTCGCCAATGACAAAGATCCTGCAGTTGTCGTCCCGCTCGATCTGATACCCGCCGGTAAACACGCCGAAGGCCGGCAGCAGGCTGATGGCTTCTCCCAACCTGAAACACGCCAATCGCAAGCATTGTCGACCTCTGCCTCTTAGGCGATATACGGGATGTACGTGCCCGGCGAGTACAGGCCGATCAGGATGAGGATGCGGTTCATGCTGCAAGGCGAACGGCCCCAGCAGCAACGGTTCAGGCACCACACGAATGTTTAACGAGGCAGGTGGGTCGCCCGCTCGTTTATCGTGGTTGCCGCGGATCAGTGTCATTGGCAAATCAGGATGCCCCGCTCGCCATTCGGTCAATGCGCTCAACGTGGCCATTGCATGAGAGCCAGGCCCGTGAAGAAAGTCGCCGAGGAAAATCAGCTGCCGACAGGGTAGGGCCGCCAGCAACCTTTCCAATACAGCGATATTGCTGGCGGTGGTGCCATGAGGCACCGGCTGACCAAGGCTTCGATACGCAGCAGCTTTACCGAAATGCACATCGGCGATCAGCAGGGCTTGTTGCTTTGGCCAATAGATAGCTTTTTCCGGCAGCAGCCACAATTCCTCGCCAGCCAGGTTCACGGGATAGGGCGTACTCATCCTGTTTTCCCGTTAGCGGCGGATTTCTCAAGATCACTGACCATGCGTCGGATACGGTCCGCGAGTTTTTCCGAACTCATGCTTTCGCGCATGCGTTCCACCCATAGTGGAAAGGCCAGCGGTGTGGGGCGTTTGATCTGATGCAGGTCCATTTTCAACCGAGTAACCCGCTCCAACGTCTGTTCCAGTCGATGAATATCCAGTTCATTGCGTAGGACTTCTTCCCCGGCCTGGGCCAGCAGCAGATTCCCGGCGTCGTACTGTTTGAATACTTCGAAGAACAACCCGCTCGACGCCTGAACCTGACGTGTACTTTTCGGCGCGCCGGGATAGCCGGCAAACACCAGCCCGGCGATCCGCGCGATTTCACGAAAGCGTCGCAGAGCAAGTTCGCCGGCATTCAGACTGGCGAGCACATCTTCCAACAAATGATTGGGACTCAAAAATTCGCCGTTCAGGATCTGCGACCAATCCACGCGCGTGGCGCTGAGCAACTCCAGCCCGTAGTCATTTACCGCGATGGAAAACGTCACCGTCTGCAGTTGACTGACGCGCCACGCCAGCAGACTCGCAAGCCCCAGATGCACCTGGCGCCCGGCAAAGGGATAAAGAAACAGGTGCCAGCCTTCGCGGGATTTCAGCGCTTCGGCGAGCAAGGAGTCTGAGGTCGGCAATCCGGACCAGCGCTGTTGCACCTCCAGCAATGGCCGTAATGCCTGCATTTCGAGACCAATGAACTCGCCCCGCGCCGCCGCACTGAATTGCTCGATCACCGCTTCGGCCAATTCGTTGGATAGCGGCATCCGTCCGCCATTCCAACGTGGCACAGCGGCTTTTTTCGCGGCACTGCGTTTGACATAAGCGGTCATGTTTTCCACCCGGACCAATTCCAGCAAACGCCCGGCAAACAGAAAGCCGTCACCCGGCTTGAGCCGCGCGATAAACCCTTCCTCGACACTGCCCAGCTGTTTGCCGCCGCCACCCTTGCTCCAGAACTTCAGCTGGATGCTCGCATCGCTGACGATGGTGCCGATGCTCATGCGATGTCGTCGGGCGAGGCGCGCATCCGGCACGCGCCAGACACCGTGTTCATCCGGTTCGACCCGGCGGTAATCCGGATAGGCTGTGAGAGATAGTCCGCCATGGCGTACGAATGCCAGTGCCCAGGTCCAGTCCGCCAAGGTGAGGTCGCGATAAGCCCACGCACTGCGTACTTCTTCGTACAACTGATCAGGTAAAAACCCACCGCCCAGGGCCATGCTGACCAGATGCTGAACCAGCACATCCAGAGGTTTTTCGGGCGACTCGCGGGGTTCGATACGTCGTTGCGCCACGGCAACTTGCGCGGCAGCCGCCTCGATCAATTCCAGACTGTGGGTCGGCACCAGCGTCACCCGCGAAACCCGTCCTGGCGCGTGCCCGGAACGGCCCGCCCGCTGCATCAATCGCGCCACGCCTTTGGCCGAGCCGATTTGCAGCACGCGCTCCACCGGCAGAAAATCCACGCCCAAGTCCAGGCTTGAAGTACAGACCACCGCCTTGAGTAGACCTTCCTTCAGTGCGCGTTCGACCCAGTCGCGGGTGTCTCGTGACAGGGAGCTGTGATGCAAGGCAATCACCCCGGCCCAATCGGGGCGTGCCTCCAACAAGGCCTGATACCAAATCTCGGATTGGGCGCGGGTGTTGGTGAAGACCAGGCTGCTGGGGCTGGTCTCCAGCTCCGCGAGGACCTGAGGCAACATCTTCAAACCAATATGTCCGGCCCATGGAAATCGTTCGATGGCCGGGGGTAACAAGGTGTCGACCTCCAGCACCTTGGACGTTTGACCCTGGACGCTGACACCACCACCTTGAGGGAGCAATACCTGTTCGGCGTGGGACTGATTGCCGAGGGTGGCGGAAACACCCCATACAATCAGCTCCGGATGCCAGCAACGCAGGCGGGCGAGCGCGAGCTGCAATTGCACGCCGCGTTTATTGCCAAGCAGTTCATGCCATTCGTCGACTATTACCATGCGCAAAGTCGCCAGCGCTGTTTGCGCATCGGCATGGGCGAGCAGCAGGGTCAGACTTTCCGGCGTGGTGATCAGGGTGGTGGGTAATCGCCGACTCTGGCGAGCACGTTCACTGCTGCTGGTGTCACCGGTGCGCAGGCCGACGCTCCATGGAATGGGTAAATCCAGCAGTGTCGTTTCCAGCGCACGAGCAGTGTCGGCCGCCAGTGCGCGCATGGGGGTTATCCACAGCACCGTCAGTGGTTGGGCGACCGGTTTTCGTATACGAGGGGGGGCAGCGGGTGTGACAGACGTGGCAAAGCGATTGAGCGCTGCAAACCAGACCGCATAGGTTTTACCGGCGCCGGTGCTGGCATGCAGTAACCCGGACTGGCCGCGTTTAACCGCCGCCCACACCTGTTTTTGAAAGGCGAAAGGTTTCCAGCCGCGATCGGTAAACCATTGTTTTGCGTAGTCGGGGGAGGTTCCCATGCCGGCGGTGTGCGCTCTGAACGTCTTCTTTCAGTGACCGCGCAGGGATGCGAAAGGTTTAATGCAACAACGCGATCGCGTAGGAGCACGGCTTGCCGGCGATGGCGGTCTCAAGGATTCCAACGCGAGCAGGCTCGCTCCCACAGGTTTTGCGGTGTTACTTCAGGTTGCCGCTGAGGAATTGCTTCAACCGTTCACTCTTCGGGTTGCCCAGTACGTCTTCCGGCGCGCCTTCTTCCTCTACCAGCCCTTGGTGCAGGAACAGCACCTGGTTGGAGACTTTGCGGGCGAAGCTCATTTCATGCGTCACCATGATCATGGTCCGGCCTTCTTCGGCCAGGCCCTGGATCACTCGCAATACTTCACCCACCAGTTCCGGGTCGAGTGCCGATGTCGGTTCGTCAAACAGCATGACTTCCGGTTCCATGGCCAGCGCCCGGGCAATGGCGACCCGCTGTTGCTGACCGCCAGACAGAAACGCCGGGTACTGGTCGGCAACGCGCGCGGCCAGGCCAACCTTGTCCAGATAGCGCCGGGCTCGGTCTTCGGCCTCTTCCTTGCTGCAGCCCAACACCCGGCGCGGGGCCATGGTGATGTTTTCCAGCACGGTCATGTGGCTCCACAGGTTGAAGTGCTGGAACACCATGGCCAGGCGGGTGCGGATCCGTTGCAGCTCATTGGCATCGGCCACGTGCATGCCGTGACGATCCTTGATCATGCGGATGTTCTGCCCGTCGAGGCTCATGGCGCCGTCGTTGGGCTGTTCAAGAAAGTTGATGCAGCGCAGGAACGTACTTTTGCCCGAGCCGCTGGCGCCGATCAGGCTGATGACGTCACCGGTATTGGCCTTGAGCGAAACGCCTTTGAGAACTTCATGATCGCCATAGCTTTTATGCAGGCCTTCGATGGTCAGTTTGTACATGGGGCATGCATCCTCAAGGCGAAAGTAGGTAGCCGCTGCGATAGGCTTCGGCGCCCGCGACGTGCGCGATCACCATGCCGGCAGTGGCCATGCGCCGTAGCGAGCGGGCGTACATCAGCCCGGCGGCGGTGCAATGAACAGGGGTGACGCGATCGTTGATCGGGTCAATGATTTCGGCGATCAGTTGTCCGGCTTCCAGGTACTCCCCCGGCAGCGCGTTGAACACCAGCAGCCCGCCGACCGGTGTCGCCACAGGCTCTACACCCGCCAGCGGCGTGGCCGGGTAGGGCAGGTCGGGCAGCGGAGCCGGTGCGCCGGCAATGGCGCCGAAGTGAATCAGGTAATCGATCATCGCCTGGCAATCGAGGCTGGCCAGCGGATGATTGACGTCACCCTGGCCGCGTAATTCGACCGTCACTGAAAAACTGCCCAGCGGTATGTCGAAGTGTTCGCCGAAGCGTTCCTTCAACTGCCACCACAGCAGGGTGAAGCATTCATCAAATGATTGGCCGCCGGAGTCGGTAGCCAGCAAGCTCGCCTCGGCACCGATGTATCGCGCCAAGGGCTCGACCTGTGGCCAGGCTTGCGGCGTGGTGTAAAGGTGCGCGACGGCTTCGAAATCGCAATGCAGGTCCAGCACCATGTCCGCATCGCAGGCCAGGCGTTGCAGGGTCAGGCGCAGGGATTGCAGTTGGGTGCTGGCGGTTTGCCTGGCCAGGGCATTGCGCAAACTGTCGCGGATCAGCCCGAGGTTGTGTTGTGGATCGTCACTGAGTTGGCCTTCGATCTCATTGCCGACCGCTTCGCTCACATCGACGAACCAGCGATTGAAGTTTTGGCCGCTTTCGAGCTCGAAGCGACCCAGCGGGACCTCCAGCAGCACTTGTTCCAGGCCCACCGGGTTGGCGACCGGCACCAGCACGATTTCGCTGCGCAGCCGGCCGGCGGCTTCGAGTTCGGCCAGGCGCTGCTTGAGGTGCCAGGCCACCAGCATGCCGGGCATTTCATCGGCGTGCAGGGACGACTGGATGTAAATCTTGCCGTTGGCCGATGTCGGGCCGAAGTGGAAGCTGTGAATTTGTCGTGCGGTCCCCGGCAGTGGGGCCAGCAGGTCATGAATCTGGTGGCGCATGTTTCTTTATTCCTAAAGCGGGTCCTAGTGAGTCGGCCCGAGGAAGGCCAGCCATCGCCGTTCGGCGAGACGGAACAGGCCGACCAGCGCAAAGGTCACAGTCAGGTAGATCAGTGCGGCAATGCCGAACGACTGAAAGGTCAGGAAGGTCGCCGAGTTGGCGTCCCGAGCGACTTTCAAGACGTCCGGAATGGTCGCGGTGAACGCTACGGTGGTCGAGTGCAGCATCAGAATCACTTCGTTGCTGTAATACGGCAACGAGCGACGCAGGGCCGACGGCATGATGACGTAGGCATACAGCTTCCAGCCGGTCAGGCCATACGCCTTGGCGGCTTCGACTTCACCGTGGTTCATGCTGCGAATCGCCCCGGCGAAAATCTCCGTGGTGTAGGCGCAGGTGTTCAGGGCGAAGGCGAGGATGGTGCAGTTCATCGCATCGCGAAAGAACGCATCCAGCACCGGTTGGGCGCGAATGGCCGCCAGGCTATAAATCCCGGTGTAGCAAATCAGCAGCTGAATATAGAGCGGCGTACCCCGAAACAGATAGGTGTAGAACTGCACCGGCCAACGGATGTAGAAGTGCGGCGACACCCGAGCGATGGACAGCGGGATCGACACCAGGAAACCGATGACGATCGAGGCGGTCAGGAGCCACAGGGTCATGGCCAGGCCGGTGATGTTGTTGCCGTCGGTATAAAGGAAGGGTTTCCAGTACTCCTGCAAGAGTTCGATCATCGTACGGCCTCCCGGGAACCGGCGGCGTAACGGCGTTCAAGCCAGCGCAAGACGAAGTTGGAGGCGCTGGTAATCAGCAGGTAAATCACCGCGGCCACCACCAGGAAATAGAACAGTTGATAGGTGCTTTTGCCGGCGTCCTGAGCGGCCTTGACCAGGTCGGCGAGGCCGATGATCGACACCAGCGCAGTGGCCTTGAGCATCACCATCCAGTTATTGCCGATACCCGGCAGGGCAAAGCGCATCATTTGCGGGAACACCACGATCCAGAAACGCTGGCCACGCTTGAGGCCATAAGCGGTTGCGGCTTCGACCTGGCCACGCGGGACTGCGAGGATCGCGCCACGGAAGGTCTCGGTGAAGTACGCGCCATAGATGAAGCCCAGGGTGATGACCCCGGCGCTGAACGGGTTGATCTCGATGTATTCCCATTCCATGAAGTCGGTGAACGACGTCAGCCAGGTTTGCAGGCTGTAGAAGATCAACAGCATCAGCACCAGGTCCGGCACGCCGCGAATCAGCGTGGTGTAGACCTGCGCCGGCACGCGCACCAGTTTGACTTTGGACAGTTTGGCACTGGCGCCCAGCAAGCCGAGCAAGACGGCCACCAAGAGCGACAACGCCGATAATTTGATGGTCATCCAGGTGCCTTCCATCAGCAACGGACCGAAGCCCTTGAGGCTGAAGGCAGAGAGCCCCAGATTTTGTAATAGGTTTTCGAACATAAATCAGCAACCTGATCGGATAAAAAAAGCGCCCATCGCGAGATGGGCGCCGGGCATTATTTGCCGCTGTACAGGTTCAGATCGCCAAAGTGTTTCTTTTGAATCTCGGCGTATTTGCCGTCATCGTGTAACGCTTTGATACCTTTATCCAAAAGCGCTTTCAGCTCGGTGTTACCTTTCTTAATACCGACAGCCGTTTTGGCCGGCAGCAAAGCGTTGTCGACTGGCTTGCTGACATCGTAATCGGCACCCTGTGGCGACTTCAGGAAGCCCAGTTCGGCTTGCAGCATGTCCTGAATCCCTGCGTCGAGACGCCCGGAAGTCAAGTCGGCATAGACCTGGTCCTGGTTGGCGTAGGCCTGGGTTTTAACGCCGGCCTTGTCCAGTACGGCTTTGGCATAGGCCTCCTGGATAGTGCCTTGTTCGTAGCCGACGGTCTTGCCCTTGAGCGAGGCGACGTCTTCAGTCACGCCAGAACCTTTTTTGAACACGTAGGCGGTCGGGCCGGAGAACAGTTCGCTGGAGAAGTCGATGACTTTTTCGCGGGCTTCGGTGACGGTCATCGAAGAGATCACACCGTCGAATTTATTGGCCTTGAGGCCCGGAATCATGCCGTCGAAATCGCTTTCGACCCATTTGCACTTGACCTTCAGCTCAGCGCAAATCGCGTTCCCCAGATCGATGTCGAAACCTACCAGGCTACCGTCGGCCGCTTTGGACTCGAAAGGTGCGTAGGAAGGGTCAACGCCAAAACGCAATTCTTTGTATTCCTTGGCCAGTGCGGAACCCGCAGCCATGCACAATGCGAGTGCAGAAAAGGTCAGCAATGCTTTTTTCATTATTCAATCCCTAAGAACCAATATGAGCGCTTGTGGCGCAGAATTATTGTTACTGGAAAGCGTAAGACCCGATGAAAGTAGCAATTTCCGAACCAGAGTCCCGAACAAGCGTTTTAAAAGGTCATACAAGAAATGACGGCGCAGGGATTGTGCACGAAAACGGGCGTCGTGGAACTACTGCACCAAGTTGGTTCGGGTTGGCACAAATCCCTGTGGGAGCGAGCTTGATCGCGATAGCGGTGTATCAGTCACAAACACGATGAATGACACGGCCTCATCGCGAGCAAGTTCGCTCCCACCGGGATGGGGTCAGCTTAATAAATTCTGCAACGTGCCGAGGTCGTCAGCTTCTTCAACCGACTTGTCCTGGCGCCAGCGCAGCATCCTCGGAAAACGCACGGCGATTCCGCTCTTGTGTCGCTTCGACAGGGCGATGCCTTCGAATCCCAGTTCAAAGACCAGGCTCGGTTTCACACTGCTCACCGGTCCGAATTTCTCCACGGTGGTTTTGCGCACGATGCTGTCGACCTGGCGCATTTCTTCATCGGTCAGCCCTGAATAGGCTTTGGCGAAGGGCACCAGCGTGCGTTCGCTGGAGTCGGGTGGGCCATCCCAGACCGCGAAGGTGTAATCACTAAAGAGGTTCGCCCGGCGTCCGTGGCCTCGTTGTGCATAGATCAGCACCGCGTCAACGCTGAACGGGTCGACTTTCCATTTCCACCACACGCCCATGTCCTTGGTTCGACCAACGCCGTACAGCGCATCCCGCGCCTTGAGCATCATGCCTTCGACGCCGAGACGGCGGGACGCTTCCCTTTGGCGGGCGAGGTCGAACCAGTTGTCGCCGGTCAATACCGGTGAGACGAGTAACGCCGGGCTGTGACAGGTGGCGACGAGTGTTTCCAGCTGAGTGCGACGCGTGGCCTGTGTCTGATTGCGCCAGTCGGCGCCTTGCCATTCCAGCAGGTCGTAAGCGAGGACCACCACGGGCACCTCGTCGAGGATTTTTTTGCTGAGGACTTTGCGTCCGATTCGTTGTTGCAGCAGGGCGAACGGTTGCACGGCGGGAGGGGCGAGCGAGGCGGGGTCAAAGGCATCCTCGGTGCCGGGGCTTGCAGTTTTCCACGCAACGATTTCGCCGTCGATCACGGTGCCGTCGGGTAAACCGTGCACCAGATGCTCAAATTCGGGGAAGCGCTCGGTGACCAATTCTTCTCCACGCGACCAGACCCACAGACGCCCGTCGCGCTTGACCACCTGGGCGCGGATGCCATCCCATTTCCATTCCACCAGCCATTGGCTCGCGGGGCCGAGCAACGCTTCGAATTGCTCCACCGGTTGCGACATCGCATGGGCCAGGAAAAACGGATAAGGCTGCCCCCCACGCTGAGCGTGTTCATCACTGGATTCAGCCGCGATCAATTTCAGGTAACTGGCAGCGCTGGGTCGATGGGACAGGTCGGTGTAACCAACCATTCGCTGGGCCACGCGCTTGCTGTCGAGGCCGGCCATGGCCGCGAGGGCGCGGGTCACCAGCAGCTTGGAGACGCCTACACGAAAACTGCCGGTGATCAGTTTGATGCAGAGCATCAGACTGGTGCGGTCCAGTTGCGACCAGAGTGCGGGCAATTGTACGGCGAGCACTTCGGTGGATTCGCCACGCAAGGGCAGCAGCTTGTCTTCAATCCATACCGCCAATCCGTCGCTGGAACGGTGTGGCGATTCGGGCAGTACCAGGGAGATGGTTTCTGCCATATCGCCAACCGCTTGATAACTTTCTTCGAACAGCCAGGGTTGAAGGCCGGAAAATTCTACGGCCAGTTCTCGCAGCACACGCACGGGCACCAATTGCCGGGGGCGCCCGCCGGACAAAAAATAAACCGCCCACGCGGCATCTTGCGGTGCAGCCTGTGCAAAGTAATGTTGCATGGCAGCCAGTTTGGCGTTGCTCGACGTGGTGGCGTCGAGTTCGGCATACAACTCGGCAAAGGCCTTCATGGCAATGCCTTGTCTTGCTCAGGGTCGACCACGGCGTTTTCTTCTTCGTCGTCGCCGTACTCGGTGTTGAAGCTCTGTGCATCAAGACCCTGTTCACGCAGATGGCGCACCAGTACGGCGACCGAACCGTGGGTCACCATTACCCGCTCGGCGCCGGTTTGTTCAATGGCCCAGAGCAGCCCCGGCCAATCGGCATGGTCGGACAGCACAAACCCCCGGTCGACACCGCGTCGGCGGCGGGTCCCGCGCAAGCGCATCCAGCCGCTGGCGAAGCCGTCGCCGTACTCGCCGAAACGACGCATCCAGGTGCTGCCGCCCGCTGATGGCGGCGCGATGACCAGCGCTTTGCGCATCATCGGGTCACTCTTTTGAACCGCGCCGGCATAGATCGTTGGCGGCAGATAAACGCCGCTTTGGCGATACACCTGGTTGAGTGGTTCTACGGCGCCGTGCACCAGAATGGGGCCGAGGCTGGCGTCGATACCGTGAAGAATTCGCTGCGCTTTGCCGAAGGAGTAGCAGAACAGCACGCTGGCCATGTCGGCGGCGGCGTTGGCCTGCCACCACTGATTAATCTCGGCAAACACCTGAGTCTGAGGTTGCCAGCGATAGATCGGCAGGCCGAAGGTCGACTCGGTAATGAAGGTGTGGCAACGCACCGGTTCGAAGGGCGCACAGGTGCCGTCGGCTTCGGTCTTGTAATCCCCCGAGGCGACCCAGACTTCGCCGCCGTATTCCAGTCGCACCTGGGCCGAGCCGAGCACGTGGCCGGCGGGGTGAAAACTGAGGGTGACGCCATGATGTTTGAGGGGCTGGCCGTACGGCAGGGTTTGCAGGTTGATATCTGCACCGAGGCGAGCACGCAAGATGCCTTCGCCGGCTGACGCGGCCAAGTAGTGTTGATTGCCGCTACGGGCATGGTCGCTGTGAGCGTGGGTGATGACCGAACGTTCGACGGGCCGCCACGGGTCGATGTAGAAATCCCCGGCCGGGCAATACAATCCTTCAGGACGCGCGATAACAAGATCCATGTTGTTGCCAGGATGGAGGGACTTGTTAGGTATGAGGTAGGCGTGAAGCCAGAAGTTCTATCTGAATTCTATTGAGCAATCACATTTCCATGTGGGAGCGAGCCTGCTCGCGAAAGCGGAGTGTCAGTCACCTGAAATGTTGGCTGACAGGGCCGATTCGCGAGCAGGCTCGCTCCCACAGGATCGGGGGGTTACTTGCCAGGTGCCAGGGTCAACTGCGTCTTGCCATACACCTTGTCAAAGTTCTGTGGCTGCATCGGCAAGCTCATGTATTGCCCTTTGAGCCAAGGCTCGATGCTGTTGAGGTAGTTCGGGCTGGCAGGGTTGCCTGACTGACCGGTGCTGTTCTGACCCATCAGCGGCTCGGCCTGGCTGAAGTCGACGATAAAGCGCATGGCCGGGGCCAGCGTGGTGTTGAAGTCCTGACCCCAGGCGAAGGCCGCCGTGTTCAGCGTAGTGTGGTCTCCGCCCGCCGCGACGGGCCCGCGAACGATCTGGCCGTTGGCGTTTTTCCACTCGTAGTGGTGCAGTTTGCCCCACTGCCAGGCTTTGTGATCGCCGCCCAACTGACTGTCGCCTGCGCTGATCGCCGCTGCCAGACTGCGAGCGAGGATCGCCGGCTTGTCTTCTTTTTGTGGTGTGCGCACGTCATCCCAGAACGGGCTGTCGTCGCGCCCCAGCAGATGATCGGCCTGCGCGGCATAGGACAGCTTGCCGTTGGCGACAAAGGCTTTCCACGCCGGACTGCTTTGCGGACCGAGTTCGTCGAGGAAAATTTGTTTCATGCTTTCTTGCAGAAACAATTCATACATCGCCGCATCAGCGGAGGTTGCGCTGAGCTTGCCGTCGAACGCCATCAGGCGCGTATACGCCTCACGCGCCATGCCACGCTCTGCCACCGGCAGCGCTTCAATGGCCTGCTTGAGTGGCTGGGCCATGCCCGGGGCTTCAAACATTTTCTTCAGTTTGGTGGCAAAGGTGGTGGTCTGGTCATACTGCATGGCGATCACGCTGCGTGCGTCGTGTTTGCCCGCGCCCGCCAGTTCGGCCAGGCGTTCGCCACGCTCCGGTGCCGCCCAGGAATTGGACAATTGCATGCCGTAGCCGTGGGGGATGACACGCTGGTTGGCAGTGCCGAGCCAGCCTTGGGCCGGGTCCTGATCGTAAGGGTGGAGCATCGGGTCGGCGTAACCGTCCCAATCGTAACGACCTTCCCAGCCCGGCGATGGCAGCAGGCCTTCGCCTTCGCGACGGTTCGGGTAACGGCCGGTCACTTGCCAGGCGATGTTACTGACGTCAGCGAAGACCATGTTCAGTGCGATGGCGCGGATTTCGCGACTGGCGTCCGACGCTTTCTCTACGGTCTGGGCCCGGGACAGGTCGAAAAACGCGTCCAGGGTTTTGTCATCAGTGAAGTTCGGCATTTGCAGGGCCAGGCCGAAACCGTTCGCCAGTGTCATGCCTTGGGCACTGTTGAGCAGCGGACCGTGACGGGTTTCGTACACGGCTTCGCGAACGGGGCGCTGGCCTTTGACGAAGAAGGTTTCGTTACGCACGACGGCGGGCTGCCATTTGCCACCCACTTCGTACGTGAGGCCGTTGCCCTGACGCTTGATTTTTTCCAGGAACAGGTCCTGGTTGTCGCCCATGACCGTGGTCATGCTCCAGGCCACTTTGCCGTTGAAGCCACCGAGCACCATCGGCAGGCCGGCAATGGTCACGCCCGAGGCCTGATATTTCGGCGCGCGAATCTGCACGTAACTGAACAATGACGGCACGCCGAGCGAGCCATGACTGTCGCTGGCCAGCAGGCTTTTGCCACTGCGGCTGCGTTGCGGGCCAATCGCCCAGTTGTTCGAGGAACTGGCGCCCAACAGATTCAGGTCGGACAGTTGGCCCGTGGCTTTGTTGATCTCGGCCAACCCAGGGATAGCCCCGTTGAGCTTGATCCCTTGCAATTTTTCGGCTTCAGCCAGCGGCAATTTTTCATCGGGTGCGGACGGCGTCAGCCAGGCGAGTTTGTCGGTGGTGACGGTCTGAACCAGCATCAACGAGGAAATTTCTTCCGGCAGGTTGGCCGATTGGCTGAAGTTCAGCAGGCAGAAAATCAGCGCCGAATCTTCCGGTTTCCAGTATTCCGGTTTGTAACCGGAGGCCGCGAGGTCCGCCGGCAGCTTGTCGCGGTAGCGGAACAGGTAGGCGTTGACGCCGCGAGCATAGACTTCGAAGAAGCGTTTGAGGCGCGGCGAAGAAGCTTTATACAGCTCGCCCGCGCTTTTCTTCAGGTTGACCGCACGCATATAGCGGTCAGCATCCAGCAAGTCAGCGCCGGACATCTCCGCCAGCCGTCCTTCGGCCAACAGGCGCAATGTCACCATTTGCGTGATGCGGTCGCTGGCGTGAACGTAACCCAGGGCGAACAACGTGTCGTGGAAGCTGTTGCCTTCGATCAACGGCATGCCCATGGCATTGCGACGCACCGATACGTTCTGCGCCAAGCCCTTGAGCGGCTGTACACCGGAGGTCGGCGGGAGGGTGTCCTGAGCGTTCATGGTCTGACAACCGGTCAGACTCAAAACACTGGCCACTGCTGCGGCAACGCCGAACCGGGGAAGAAAATGTGTAAGGGCTGGCGAGGCCATGGCAAAGCTCCTGCGGGGGTAGAGGCGCAATAAAGGCGCTACGTTAGTGAGCAGGAGGAGGGCGCGCAAGCGGCGGGCGGGTTATTTCTTTCCGAAGATCGTTCCCACGCTCCGCGTGGGAATGCCTCAACGGACGCTCCGCGTTCGGCTTTGGATGGGACGCGGAGCGTGGCGGGCAGCATTCCCACGCAGAGCGTGGGAACGATTAGTCCTCCAGCGTTCGATGACTTGCCTGTTAGAGGAGGTGATGCTGAAGTGCGTGAAACTCAAAGACCTTGCATGAGAACGACCGCAATGGAGCTCAAGACCCACGCAGCGCTGATCATCATTGATCAACAAAAAGGCATTCTGCATCCCCGACTCGGTCGCCGAAATAATCCACAGGCCGAAGAAAGAATCCTTGAGTTGTTGGCGTTTTGGCGTCGAACCGGGCGACCGGTGATTCATGTGCAGCACCTGTCCCGCTCCCCGGATTCAGTGTTCTGGCCGCAGCAATCAGGCGTGGAATTTCAGCAACGGTTTGAGCCAATGGCGGGCGAGCAGCTGATTCAGAAACAAGTGCCGGATGCTTTTTGTGCAACGGATCTGGAGGCGCGTTTGCGCGAGGCGGGCATTGATCAATTGGTGATTGTTGGTGTGGCAACGAACAACTCGGTGGAGTCCACGGCGCGAACGGCCGGAAACCTGGGGTTTGAAACGTGGGTGGCGGAGGATGCGTGTTTTACCTTCGACAAGGCGGATTATTTTGGTAATGCCCGTTCGGCCGAAGACGTGCATGCGATGTCGCTGGGGAATTTGCACGGGGAGTATGCGACGGTCGTCAGCACTGCGCAGATCCTGAGCCGAGGGTGACTTCGAGTCAGTCATCGCGAGCAGGCTCGCTCCCACATGGGATCTGCTGTGGACACACTATTTGTGAACCCTGGAGATCTATTGTGGGAGTGAGCCTGCTCGCGATTGCGATTCAACAGGCGAAAAATATTTTCACCCGCAGCATCAAGCGCCGTGGCACTTCTTGAATTTCTTGCCGTTGCCGCATGGGCAAGGGTCGTTGCGACCGACGTCTTTCAGGGCGTTGCGCACCGGTTCCTGAGGGGCGTGGCCACAGTTCGGGCCGTGAACATGGCCATGGTCGTGATCATGGTGGTCGTGATGGTCATGATCGTGGTTGCAGTCAGGGCCATGGACGTGAGGTTGCTGGGTCATTGGGTGTGCTCCGGAATTAAATCGGCGGGGATTATCACGCCATTGCGCGCCAGGTGCACGTCATGAGGGATGAATAAACCGGTTTTCAGTTCACCTTCCAGACGATAGGGAATGGATTGATCGGGATTTTTCAGCATTTTCACCAGGTCTCGCACCTTGGGCCACAGGTTGGTACGGATCGGCACTTTTACATAGGCGCTGTGCTTGGGTCCGATGCTGAACCAGTTGTCGTACTCGCCTTCGGTCAGAAGGATGTCACCCAAGTGAATCCGGTATTCGAGGCTGCGCACGTTCAAGTCGCTGTCATTGGGGTTGTCGATACGAAAGTGCAGGAGAAATTTCTGTTCCAGCAGTTTTGCCCGCACGACTTCAACCTTGACCAGATGCACCACGGGGTCCGGCTCATCGTCAACGAACCAGGACGCACAGCCGGTGAGCCCCAAAAACAGCAGCAGGCTGAGCAGATAAAGTGCGTGTCGCCGGGTGATCATGGTCGTGTATCTCCCTTGAACCTGTAGCAGCTGCCGGAGGCTGCGTCCGACTGCGAAGCAGTCGTATTCCTGTCACCTCGATCCAACTGAACAACGCTTCGCCTGGTCTTGCGACTGCTTCGCAGTCGGACGCAGCCTCCGGCAGCTGCTACGAGGCGTCACTCAATTGCTGAAATAACCTGCACAACACTTCTTGAATTTTTGACCGCTGGCGCATGGGCAAGCGTCATTGCGCCCGGCCTTGAGTTGCACGGTAGGGTCGATGAAGTACCAGTGGCCAGCATTCTGTACGAATGACGAGCGCTCGCGGTGGCTGTGTTCGCCGCTGCCATCGTGCCAGCGCGCGGTGAAGGTCACGAAGGCATGTTCCGGCTGGCCGCCAAAGACTTCGGAGCTTTCGACTTCCAGACCCAGCCAGGTGCTTTGCGCACTCCAGTCGCTGATGGACTGACGATTCAGGCCAGCCTGCTGGGCAGGCAGGGTGGTCGCCACCAGATAGTCGATCAACCCCAGCACGTAGGCGCTGTAGCGCGAACGCATCAAGGCTTCGGCACACGGCGCCGGATGCCCGGCATGGTAATGACCGCAACAGGCATCGAGCAGGGTGCCGCTGCCACAAGGGCAAATGGATGTACTCATGGCATTACCACCAATATTTCCCGAAGTTTTCCGGATTGGCCCAAAAGCGTGAGTTGAGCCAATCGGGTACTTGCTTGTATTCAAGCAGATCATAGGTAAACAGCGTCAACACTTGTTCGTCGCGCTGGAAGCGCTCGCTCGCTTGCAGGGCCAGTGAGAAAAAATCCGTCTCCTGCCAGCCACTGGCCGACAAGTCCGCCAACACGGCAATGCGGCTGGCGTTGAGGTTGCGGATCCCGCCAAGCAGGTTCAGGCCATCGCGCTTGGGCAAATGTTCGAGGCAATCGA
The DNA here is from genome assembly GCF_031456105.1 of Pseudomonas sp. BE134. NCBI lineage: Bacteria > Pseudomonadati > Pseudomonadota > Gammaproteobacteria > Pseudomonadales > Pseudomonadaceae > Pseudomonas > Pseudomonas sp. BE134. Next base: position 32,690 of record NZ_JAVDUA010000037.1, read on the forward strand.
CTGCCAGCGCCAGGTCAAACCGGCGCGCCGCCAGGTCCTCCGGCAACGGCCCCGGTGCCGCATGGGCCACACACGTATCCGGGTGGGCAAGTTTGAATGCTGCCAGCGCGGGGAACTCACTGGCACCGATCAGCAACAGCTGCGCGGGGGCGTAACGGTCTAGCAAAGCCGCCAACGCCTGTTGCGGCGTGCGCGAAGAAATACCTGCAGTCATCAAAGATCCTCAATCAGAGCGCCAAGACTAGCCTGCCCAAACGTCCGGGCCTAGCGCAGGTTTACAGCAAATACGACATTGCGTGGTGAACGCAGATAAAACAGCCGTGGCCTCTTGCTGGCGCAGATTAATACTCGGGTCTTTACTACCAGAATCGGTTCTAAGCCGATCCCTCAGGAGAAAACTAGATGAGCATAGTTCGGACAGCATTACCCTTGGTTCTGCTAACCAGTGTGTTGACTGGTTGTGCAGGTTTGCAGAAAACCGACTGGCCGACCTGTGCGGCTGTCGGGGGTGTCATTGGTGCGGGTCTCGGCGCGACCGAGAGCTCCGCATGGGCAGGCTATGGTGCGCTGCTTGTCGGCGGTACGGCCGCAGCCTATTGCTGGGTACACGGTGATGGCGACGAAGATGGCGATGGTGTGCCGGACAGTCGCGACAAGTGCCCAGGCACACCTCACGGTGTGACGGTCGATGCCAACGGTTGCCCTCCACCTGCGCCTGTGGTCGAAGAGGCCGTCGTGGTCAAGGAAGAAACGATTGTCATCCGCGATGTTCACTTCCAGTTTGACAAAGCTACGCTCACCGAGTCCGACAAAGAGGTACTCGACAAGGTTGCCACGCGCTTGAAAGGGGAATCGTCTTCCGCTCAATTGACCGTTACCGGCCATACCGATAGCGTGGGCAGCGATGCCTACAACCAGAAACTGTCGGATAAACGCGCTCACTCGGTGGTTGAATACCTCATCCAGGAAGGTGTGCCACGCAGCAGCTTCGTATCTGTGGTCGGTGCGGGTGAAAGCCAGCCGGTCGCCGATAACAGCACCGCTGACGGCCGCGCGCAGAACCGTCGCACGGAAATCAAAATCAACCGTTAAGTCCCTTCCGCTCCGCGGCTTGTGTAGTCGCGGATGCGGGTCTTTACTCCTGTGTAACCGGTATTAAGCCGGTAACACAGGAGCTTTTAATATGAGCGTTCTCACAAGGACCGTCTTGCCGGTTCTGCTGCTTGGCAGCCTGTTGACCGGTTGCGCAACTCACAGTGATGGTACTGCCCCCCTCAATCAACGAACCTGGCCGATCTGCAGCCTCATTGGCGGTCTGGTGGGCGGAGGTTTGGGCGCCATCGAAAGTGGTGCCTGGGCGGCCGGGGGCGCAGCGCTTGGAATCTTGACCGGTGGCTTGATCTGTTACGCTCAGGATGGCGATCAGGATAGCGATGGTGTCTTCGATCGACGTGATCGCTGCCCCGATACCCCTGCCGACACGCCTGTCGAACATCATGGTTGTCCGCGGCCGCAATACCCGGGCGGTGTGACAGAACCTGTCGTGCAAGCGGAAGTCATCACCCTCAGCGATGCGGGCGATGTGTTGTTTGCCACCAACCAGTCTGACCTGACCCCCGCAGCGAAGAGTCAGCTGGATGCCTTGATGACCAGGTTGCAAGGCGCGGATGTGTCGAGTATCAAAGTGGTCGGCCATACCGACAACGTCGGTACCGATGCCTACAATCAGACACTTTCGGAACGTCGCGCCAACAGCGTGGCGGACTACCTGTTGAGTCAGGGCGTGGCGCCGAACAAAGTCAGCAGTGAAGGTAAAGGCGAAAGTGAGCCTGTGGCTGAAAACGATACCGAAGAAGGGCGCGCGAAAAACCGTCGCGTGGATTTGAACATCAATGTGACCTGAGCCACGAATTAGAGCCGTCGACCACCCGCACAGTGGGTCGACGGCCATTCGGCAGTCTTCATCAAGATTTTTCTGTTGCCCTCTGGCATATTCCTCGTGGAAGCCGCTACTGTGCTCGCAAACAATAATGATCAGCGGGGGGCGTATGAAGGTGTTTTGGTGGCTGGGGAAGTTGTTGACCCTGCTGTTCTGGTTGGTGGTGCTGGTCAATCTGCTCGCGCCGTTTGTTTATCCCCTGCACTCGTTGGTCGAGCTGGCCGGTGGCGCGCTGGCACTGTTCCATCTTCTGGAGTTGGTGTTCTGCAACCGCAGTCTCAGAGGCCGCGCGCATCCTTGGCGTGATCGCCTTCAAATTGCCATTTTCGGCGTGTTTCACCTGCAAACCCTCCCGACTCCCTCCGCACCTAAGGCTTCCCATGCGTAATCTCTGTCTGCTCGCCGCTTTTATCAGTCCACTGGCTTGCGCTCAGGTTGTCAGCGTCGAAAGCAACTCACTGATGCGTCTGCCCAATACGGCCAGTACCTTGCAACTGGAGCGGCTGGAAGTCGCTGATTACGGCACGTTGCTGATTCCTTCGAATGTGACCGAAGTGACGGTGGGCGAATTGCATTTGGGGCGTGAAGCGCGAATTGCCATTGTGCCAAGTGAACAAACGCTGGCATTCAAAGTGCGCCGCGCCGAATTGTCTGAAGGCAGCCAGATCACCGCGAGGGGCGCACCGGGCAGTTTCCAGAAAGCTGCACGGTCGGGGCGCAACCTGAACTTGCAGATCCATGCGTTGAATGCCCCGCAATTGTCGGTTGACGCTCGCGGCGGCGCGGGCGCTCCGGGGTTTTTCGGTCTTGATGGCGCCAATGGCCAGGCACCGGGGTGCACCTGGGGGCAGGCCGGTCGCGGTGCGGATGGCAGCAATGGCAGCGATGGTCAGCCGGGTGCTTCGGGCGCGCAGGTAAGGCTGGAGGTGCCGCGTGATTTTCCGACGGATAAAATCAAGGTGCAGGTGGCGGGAGGTGCCGGTGGCCTTGCAGGTCCTGGCGGTAAACCAGGAGCGGGTGGCAAGGCCAAGGGCTGTCTCGTGTACACCACCGATGGCGGCAAGAGTGGCCAACCGGGTGCTGATGGTCAGCCAGGACCTGCCGGTGCGGCGGGGTCGGTGACGGTTCAGCGGTTGTAAGCAGTTTTGATTGATCGTTCCCACGCAGAGCGTGGGAACGATCATTAAAACATCGGTCGGGCCGCGGCAATCGCCACCAGCAACAAGCCCACCAGAAGATTAATCCCCACCAACCGCCGAATTCTCCCTAGCACCGCCGCCCCTGCCGGCCAATCCTGCGCCGTCACCGCCGCGCGCAACTCAGGCAACATTAATGCCTGAATCCGGATAAACAGCGCCGTCATCACCACGTACAAGCCCATCATCACCTGCACATACCGCGGCGCGGTCTCGAACCCGATGTGTTGCAGATGAATCATGCCGACACCGCTGACCGGCAACAACACCACCGCGACCCACACCCAGCGGAAAAATCCTTGAAACACTTCCACCCACAGTTTCAACCGGGCGGGGCCTTCCAGCGCTGTCACTGCGGCGGGGCGCAAGACCATCCAGGCGAAAAACATGCCGCCCACCCACACGAGGGCGGACAGGACATGCAGGGTATAAACGATGCCAAAAGGTGTCATTGGGGCACTCCGTTCTGCGCGGGATTAATTAGCGGGGTATGATAGCGGCGATCCGAACCACTGAAAATTTATCCAGCGTTTTTTGCGCCCGACAATCCATGATCAGCACCGAACTCAAAACCACGATCCAGGGCGCCTACTCGCGTTTTCTCGAAGCCAAGAGCCTCAAGCCGCGCTACGGCCAACGCCTGATGATCGCCGAAATTGCCAAAGTCCTCGGTGACATTGACACCGACGACGAAGGCCGGCGCAGTGGCGACCCCGCGATTGTTGCGGTGGAAGCCGGCACCGGTACTGGCAAAACCGTAGCCTACAGCCTGGCGGCGATCCCGACCGCCAAGGCTGCCGGCAAACGCCTGGTGATCGCCACGGCCACCGTGGCCCTGCAAGAGCAGATCGTCTACAAGGACTTGCCTGACCTGATGCGCAACAGCGGGCTGAATTTCAGCTTCGCGTTGGCCAAGGGCCGCGGGCGCTACATGTGCCTGTCCAAGCTCGACATGCTGCTGCAGGAAGGCCACGCACAAACCGCTACCGCGCAGTTGTTCGAAGAAGAAGGCTTCAAGATCGAGGTCGACGAGGCCAGTCAGAAGCTGTTCACCAGCATGATCGAAAAACTCGCCGGCAATAAATGGGACGGCGACCGCGACAGTTGGTCCACGGCCCTGGAAGACGCCGACTGGGCGCGCCTGACCACCGATCACAGCCAATGCACCAACCGCCATTGCCCGAACTTTGGCCAGTGCGCCTTTTACAAGGCCCGCGAAGGCATGGGCAAGGTCGACGTGATCGTCACCAACCACGACATGGTGCTGGCTGACCTGGCCTTGGGCGGCGGTGCTGTTTTGCCGGATCCACGTGACACCATCTACGTATTCGACGAAGGTCACCACCTGCCAGACAAGGCCATCGGCCATTTCGCCCATTACACGCGTCTGCGCTCCACCGCCGACTGGCTGGAAACCACCGCGAAAAACCTCACCAAATTACTGGCCCAACATCCGTTGCCGGGTGACCTCGGCAAGCTGATCGAGCAAGTGCCGGAACTGGCCCGCGAGATCAAGACCCAGCAGCAATTCATGTTCACCGCCTGTGAACAGGCCGCCGATTTCAAACCCGGCGAAGACGTCGAAGGTCGCGAGCGGCCGCGCCACCGCTTTGTTGGCGGGGTGATTCCCGAGCACATGCGCGAGATGGGCATTGAGTTGAAGAAGGGCTTTGCCCGTTTGACCGACCTGTTCACCCGGCTCACCGAGTTGCTCAAGGAAGGCATGGACGGCGAGGTCAACATCGGCATCGCCAGCAATCAAGCCGAAGAGTGGTATCCACTGTTTGGCAGCCTGTTGTCCCGTTCCTCGGGCAATTGGGAATTGTGGGGCGCGTTCACCGCCGAAGACCCGGAAGACAACCCGCCCATGGCCCGTTGGTTGACCCTGGCCGAAAGCGGTTCGCTGTTCGACATCGAGGTCAACGCCAGCCCGATCCTCGCGGCGGAAATGCTCCGGCGCAATCTGTGGAACGTCGCATACGGCGCACTGGTGACTTCGGCAACGCTGACGGCCCTGGGCACCTTCGACCGTTTCCGCATGCGTGCCGGGCTGCCGAAAAAAGCCGTGACCGCCGTGGTTCCGAGCCCGTTCCATCATGCTGATGCCGGCGTGCTGCGAGTACCGGATCTGAAAGCCGATCCGCGTGATGCACCGGCCCACACCGCCGCGATCATTCGGGATCTGCCGCAACTGGTTGAGGGCTCGCGGGGCACGCTGGTGTTGTTCTCTTCCCGCAAGCAGATGCAGGACGTGTTCGACGGCCTCGACCGCGACTGGCGCAAGCAAGTGTTCATTCAAGGCAACCTGTCGAAGCAGGAAACGTTGAACAAGCACAAGGCACGCGTCGATGGCGGGGACTCCAGTGTGCTGTTCGGCCTCGCGAGTTTCGCCGAAGGCGTCGACTTGCCGGGCGCGTACTGCGAGCACGTAGTCATCGCGAAGATTCCGTTCTCGGTGCCGGACGATCCCGTCGAAGCGGCGCTGGCGGAATGGATCGAAGCCCGTGGCGGCAATCCATTCATGGAAATCTCCGTGCCCGATGCCTCGCTGAAACTGGTCCAGGCCTGCGGTCGCTTGCTGCGCACCGAAGAAGACCGCGGCACCATCACCTTGCTGGATCGACGTCTGGTCACCCAGCGTTACGGCAAAGCCATCCTCAATGCGTTGCCGCCATTCCGTCGCGAAATTTCCTGATTCACCGGTGGGCACATTTGCCCACCGCGTTGTCTATCTCTCTACCATCGCTTTTCCACTGACCATTGAAGGTCGTTAGGGAGAAACACGTTCCTATGATTCGCCGTTCGTTGCCCGCTGTATTTGCCCTGATGTTCGCAGCTCCTTTGCTGGCGGCCCCTGCCAGCCAACAGACGCTGTTCAACTTTGTACGCACTGCCGACGTGGTCCAGGTGACGACTCAGGATGCCAGCCTGCCGCAATCCAATGCGGAGCAAACAGCCGAAGGCGAAGTGTTGCGCCGGGTCACTTTCAATCCGGTGGCCCAGCCGAGTTTGCGACTGACGCCGCAAACCGGTGCCTGGGACTGGTCACAGTCGGGTGTGATGAGCCTGCGGATTCAGAGTGCGATGGACTGGGCCGTGACCCTTTACGTAAAAATCCAGAGTAATGACGGCAAGACACTGTTCAGTCGCGTCGATTTGCCGGCCGGCCCTGCGCAGACCTTGCTGGTACCGTTGGTGGCAAGCTCACCCTTGAGCCAGGGCATGAAAGCCGGGCCGCCGATGCCGATGACGGTCGACGGGCAGCGCATTTTGCTGGCCAGCAGCGCCGGTCAACTGGATCGCGGCCAGGTGGTGTCGGTGACCTTGTCGATGGATCAACCGAAAGTGGCCCAGAACATTTTGCTCGAACGTTTTGGCGTGCAGGACGGCGAGGCGGTGATCCACGCCGTTTATGGCGGATTGGTGGATGCTTACGGTCAGTCGACCCGGGCCAAATGGCCGGAAAAAATCAACAACGATGAGCAACTCAAAAGCGCCGCCGCCAAGGAACAGCAGCAACTGAAAACCTGGCTGGCCGAGCGCGAAAAATCTTCCTTGGACACTTTCGGTGGCTGGACCAAAGGCCCGACGTTCAACGCCAGCGGTTACTTCCGTACCGAAAAGCGTGACGGTCGCTGGTATCTGGTGACCCCGCAAGGGCATCCGTTCTATTCGCTTGGGGTCAATACCGTGACCCCGGACGTTAACCAGACCTACGTCGCTAGTCGCGAGTGGATGTTCGAATCCCTGCCAAAACCCGATGAAGCGCTGGCTAATCATTTTGGTGAAGGCAACAACCGTGGCGGCAATGGTGCGGATCAGGGGCGCAGCTACGACGCCGGTCGCTGGTACGACTTTTACGGCGCCAACTTGCAGCGTTTGTATGGCGAACCTTGTGTATTGGGCAGCGACACCAAGGCCGGCGTCGCCGCCGCGGCCAAGGCCGACGCGGTCGAAGCGACGGTCGAGAAGGCCGCCGAGCCACCGGTGATCCCGGCGACCGCCGAAGCCGGCGTTGCCGAAGCCGCCAAGACCGGCGCCGTTGACGCGACTGTTGCGAAAGCGGCTGAGAACACTCCCGCCGAACCCTGCAAAGCGGTGGTGGATGAACAACGCTGGACCGGCCACACCCTGGATCGCCTGCAAGCCTGGGGTTTCAACACCATCGGAAACTGGAGCGCTGAGTCGCTGGGCAATGTTGATCGAGTGCCTTACACCTTGCCGCTGTCGATCGTCGGCGATTACGCCAGCATCAGCACCGGCACCGACTGGTGGGGTGGTATGCCCGACCCGTTCGATCCGCGTTTCGCCATGGCCACCGAACGAGCCGTGGCCATTGCCACCCGCGACCATCGCGATGACCCGTGGCTGATCGGCTACTACGCTGACAACGAATTAGCCTGGGCCGGTCCCGGTGATGACCCGAAAGCCCGTTACGCCTTGGCTTACGGCACCTTGAAAATGACCACCGACGTGCCGGCCAAACGCGCGTTCCTCAAGCAACTGCGGGACAAATATCGCAATCAGGCCGGTCTGTCCAAAGCTTGGGGCATCGACTTGCCGGCATGGGAATTGATGGAAGACCCGGGGTTCGTACCGCCGCTGCCCAGCGTTGACCACCCGGAAATCGAAGCCGACTTCAAATACTTCCAGAAGGTCTTCGCCGACACCTATTTCAAAACCATTTCCGATTCGCTCAAGTGGCATGCGCCGAACCAGCTGTTGTTGGGCGGTCGTTTCGCCATCAGCACCCCGGAAGCCGTGGACTCCTGCGCTCAATATTGCGACGTGTTGAGCTTCAACATGTACACCCTGCAACCGCAGGATGGCTACGACTTCGCCAAGCTGCGCAGCCTCGACAAACCGGTGCTGATCACCGAATTCAACTTCGGCTCGGCGGATCGCGGCCCGTTCTGGGGCGGTGTGACACAAGTGGCAAAGGAAGAAGATCGTGGGTTGGCTTACGCGAACTTCCTTAAACAAGCGCTGAGCGAACCCTCGATTGTCGGAGTGCACTGGTTCCAGTATCTGGACCAACCCGTCACCGGGCGGTTGCTGGACGGTGAGAATGGGCACTTTGGTCTGGTGGGCATCACCGATCTGCCGTTCCAGGGGTTTGTCGAGTCTGTGCGCAAGAGCAACCTGGCGACTGTCGACCAGTTGGGAAAAGCCGCTGAGAAAGCGGCGGCTGAGGCAGACAAAGCCAGCCACGATGCCCAAGGCGGCAGAAAGGCCGAGGCCGGCAAAGGCCCGGGGAAGGGCGCCGGTGGGCACTCCGGCCAAGGTCACTGATTTCCTGTGGCGAGGGGTTGTGCTGAGTCATTTCAACAGGCGACCGCCCGACCCGACCCCATTCCCAAAACCCTCAAGGGCTGGAACAATGCGGGCCAGTTTGTATAGCGATTATCCGGGAGCAATGCGGGTGCAGATTCAGGGTCATTACGAGCTTAAGTTCGAAGCAGTGCGCGAAGCCTTCGCAGCGTTGTTCGACGATCCTCAGGAACGTGGCGCAGCCTTGTGCATCCAGATCGGCGGCGAAACTGTCCTCGACCTCTGGTCCGGCACCGCGGACAAGGACGGCAGCGAAGCCTGGCACAGCGACACCATCGCCAACCTGTTCTCTTGCACCAAGACGTTCACAGCTGTCACGGCCCTGCAATTGGTGGCTGAAGGCAAGCTGCAACTGGACGCGCCGGTTGCACGCTACTGGCCCGAATTTGCCGCTGCCGGCAAAGAGTCCGTGACCCTGCGTCAGTTGCTCTGCCATCAGGCCGGCTTGCCGGCGTTGCGTGAATTGCTGGCGCCAGAAGCGCTTTACGACTGGCAAACCATGGTCGACGCCCTGGCGGCCGAAGCACCGTGGTGGACGCCGGGTCAGGGTCATGGCTACGCCGCGATCACGTACGGCTGGCTGGTGGGCGAATTACTGCGCCGCGCCGACGGTCGTGGGCCGGGCGAGTCCATCGTGGCGCGGATTGCGAAGCCATTGGGGCTGGATTTCCACGTTGGCCTGGCCGATGAAGAATTTCATCGTGTGGCGCACATCGCCCGTGGCAAGGGTAACGTCGGCGACGCAGCGGCCCAACGTCTGCTGCAAGTGACGATGCGTGATCCGACTGCAATGACCACCCGTGCCTTCACCAATCCGCCGTCGATCATGACCAGCACCAACAAACCCGAGTGGCGGCGCATGCAGCAACCCGCCGCCAACGGCCATGGCAATGCGCGCAGCCTTGCCGGGTTTTACGCCGGTCTGCTCGACGGCAGCCTGCTGGAAAGCGAAATGCTCGATGAGCTGACCCGCGAACACAGCCTCGGCGACGACAAGACTTTATTGACCCGGACCCGATTCGGCCTGGGTTGCATGCTCGATCAACCGGATGTACCCAACGCGACTTACGGCCTCGGCCCGCGTGCGTTTGGTCATCCGGGCGCTGGCGGCTCCATCGGTTTTGCTGACCCGGAACGCGATGTGGCCTTCGGTTTTGTGACAAATACCCTGGGGCCGTACGTCTTGATGGATCCACGCGCGCAAAACCTTGCGCGAGTACTGGCCACTTGTCTGTAAACACGGCTGCCGGGTTCCAGAACGGAACCCGGCAGCCCTTTTTGATTCAAAGCGTCAGTTTGTGCGGGCCGCTCCGGTCTGACTTTTCATTACTTCAATTTTGTGGATATCCAATGTCATCCAAACCAACACTCGCCTTGGCCCTGTGCTTCGCTATCACCGGTTGCGCACAGACCCCACAAAGTGATTCCGAGGGCAGCAGCTGGTGGCCGTTCGGTTCGTCCGACAAAGTCGCCGCTAAAGAACCGACCCCGGCCCCAGCCCCGCTGAAACCCGCCGCCACAGCACCCGTAGCCAAGAATGAAAGCGCCAGCCCTTGGTACTGGCCGTTCGGTTCCGATGGCGCCGCTGAAATGACTAATGCAGAGCTTGCAGGAAAACCTGCAGCCAAGCCGGCCCAAGTGGCCAAGGCTGATGCAGACTCGGGTAACCAATGGTGGTGGCCGTTCGGCGGCAAGGAGCAGAGCGGCTCCAAAGTCGTGCCAATGCCAGACCCAAAAGTCACCCAGGCCTGGCTTGACGACTACGAGCCGCGCCTGCGCGAAGCGATCAAGGACAGCAAGCTGCAGCTTGAACGCCGTGAAAACGTGTTGGTGATCATCGCGCCGGTAGAAGGCTCGTTCAACCCGGATCGTCCGTCCATGCTGTTGCCGGTCACCCTTGGCCCGTTCACTCGTGTCGCGAAGATCCTCGAAGTCGACCCGAAAACGGCCGTGTTGGTCCTGGGCCACAGTGATACCTCGGGTGCCGCACCGGCCAATGTGAAACTGAGTCAGGAACGTGCACAATCGGTGGCCGCAATCTTCCGTCTCAGCGGTTTGCAGCGTGATCGCCTGATGCTTCGTGGCATGGGTGGTGACGCCCCGCGTGCGGCCAACGACAGCGTCGAAGGTCGAGCCCTGAACCGTCGCGTGGAATTGCTGGTGACCCCGCAAAACACCATGGTGGCGCTGCTGAGCAAGTACAACATGCCGGCCCCTGCGCCCGTGACCATGGTCGCTGCCAAGGACATCAAGCCAGTCGCCACCCCGACGACACCGGTCACTCCGGCGCCTGCCGCGAAGAAAGCCGCTGTACCTGCCGCGAAAAAGGCCCCGGCCAGCAAAGCCACCGCCAAGAAAACGCCCGCTAAAACCGCAACTCCGGCGAAAAAGACTGCACCGGCCAAAGCAGTTGCCGACACCAAGAAAGTCGACGTCGCCACTGAAACCGCCAAGAAGTGATTCGTTAACCAAAAGGACTGCGCCATGACCCAGCGCCTGGCTGATATGCGTCGTGACTACACCCGTGATGGCCTGACCGAGGCTCAAGCCCCGGCAGAGCCGTTCGGGCTGTTCCACCAGTGGTTTGCCGACGCGGTGAAAACCGAGCAAGCGCCGGTGGAGGCTAACGCCATGACCTTGGCGACGGTCGATCAGGACGGTCGGCCGCATTGCCGCATTCTGTTGCTCAAAGGTCTGGACGCACAGGGCTTTACGTTCTTCACCAACTACGAAAGTGCCAAGGGACAGCATCTGGCAGCGAATCCGTTCGCAGCCATGACCTTTTTCTGGCCGGCCCTGGAGCGCCAGGTGCGCATCGAGGGTCGAGTGGTGAAAGTCTCGCCTGAAGAGTCCGACGCCTATTTCCAGGTTCGTCCGCTGGGCAGCCGACTCGGTGCCTGGGCGTCACCGCAGAGCCGGGTGATTGCTGATCGCGGGGAACTGGAAGCGCTGCTCAAGAACACCGAGCAGCGTTTCAGTGACACCGCGCCACACTGTCCGGACCACTGGGGCGGTTATCGCTTGTTGCCGGAGCGCATCGAGTTCTGGCAAGGCCGCGCGAGCCGCTTGCATGATCGCCTCAACTACCGCCTACAGGGCGTCGACTGGATTCTTGAACGTCTGGCACCCTAGGCAGTCTACCGTTCGGGATACCTTGCAGCAGCGGCTTCAAGCCACTGCTGTAAGTCTCGACGCTTGATTTTCTGCGCTTGAGCGTTTTCCAGCTGCTGGAGCATGAACGCTTTTTTAAGCTCGTCATCCCCCGCCAAGGCCAACGCCAGGTCTCGGACCATCCAGCGTTTTATCCGCACGTACAGCCACCCGTGGAAGTACAGCCCCGCGACGGTCGTGACGACAATGATGAAGTAGTCCATGAAAAATCCTTGGTGCGGCGTGGATTCCGGCAATTGCCGCTAACCGGTTGGTGAGTTATTCGAGGCGCCTGTACCGGGCCTGAATCAAACCACTTTTATCCGGGCGTTGCCGTGACACGCGTCAAAGTGCGGGGTTTATAATGAATACCTGTCCTTTGGAGTTGATGCTATGCGTAAGTCTGTTTTGTTGGTTGCTTCCTTTTCCACGATGGCGATGTTGCTCACCGGCTGCCAATCGAGCCTGACCGGTGACTCCTACTCCCGTGATGAAGCGCGTCGTGTGCAAACGATTCGCATGGGCACCATCGAAGCGCTGCGCCCAGTGAAAATCGAAGGCACCAAAACCCCAATCGGCGGCGCTGCAGGCGCAGTGGTTGGCGGTGTAGGCGCAAGCTCCATCGGTAGCGGCAACGGCAGCATCGTCGCCGCGGTCATCGGCGCAGTCGCCGGCGGCCTGTTGGGCTCGGCAGCCGAAGAAGGCCTGACCCGCACCCAGGGTGTTGAAATCACCGTACGCGAAGACGACGGCAGCATGCGCGCCTATGTACAGCAGGTTCAGGAAAATGAAATTTTCCGCGTGGGTGAGCGGGTACGGATTGCTACGGTTGATGGGACTAGCCGCGTTTCGCACTAAGCGGGAAACGGGTAAAGGAAAACCCCGATCAGGTGACTGGTCGGGGTTTTTTACGAGTAGAAAATTACTTGCTTGCATGACTTCCGAGCTGAAAATCGTACTTCGGGTCGTAGAACGTAATGCCGATCAAAGCTTCCAACTGCGTTATCTGAGCACTATCAAGATCGTAACCATAGATTTCGTCTTCTGGTTCGCTCCACTTCATTATTATTCTCAGTTCTTCAATATTCTCCTTGGGGATGGGCACTTCAAACACTAAAAATTCTGTTTTTTTATCAAAAGCTTCAACTGCATGGCGTACCGCTGGATAGCTCCGCGTCATTCTGTGCATACCAGTTGTACGACATTATTTGCACCTAAGAGGGATTTTCCTGTCCAGTCTTCCAATACCTTTACTTGTTCTGAAGACAAGTCGTGACCGTCGAATTCATCGTCCGGTTGCTGCCAGTTCATCAGAGCTCTCAAAGCTTTACGTCGACTGGCAGGTACATCTACGGTAAGAAGCAGATCTTCCGTCTGACGGTCGAAAACCTCTATTACATGTTTCATTTTTCTACTCTCCTTGCCGGATCGGCTGGTTTTGTCTGCTCTCCGGTTTCCGGGTTGTACTCTCCCAGATGTTTTCCTTGTTTCGTGTACAACTCAACCTTGCCATGTTGTGAGTCCCATTCATAAATTCTCCCTGACGGATCCTTCCAGCGTCTGCGCTTTTTTCCGCCGCCCCGCACGGAAGTTTTCATCGGCGCAGGTTTTATATCTGGAAAAGCTGGTAACGCCGTTGGCGCAGGGTGGTACTTCAGATCTCCCGTGACACTCAGCACAATGTAAACCGGCTTCACCCCCGAGTCCGCCGGAAACACAAGAATGAAATCCTTGTACTCTGGCGGATACACCGGGTTCACGATAATGCGGTCCGCCGCAGGCGTCGGTGGATACACCCAGATATGTGGCGCTTGCGGCGCAGCTTCCAGTGCTGGAATACCGAGGATGTCCGAGCCATCCACAGCCGGTGTCCAGATAAGCTCAACACCATCCCCGAGATCGGCCACCTGCTGACTGCCGCGCAACGTGAACTGCACGACATCGACCATTTCCCAATCGCGGTTTTTGCCAGTGTAGAAACCGTAGCCGTTGAGACTGCCGTCAGCCTGTTGCTCGACCTGCAAACGAACGCGGGTTCTGGCCTGCTTGAGGGCGCGCAGTTGGTCTTCGGTATAGAGCGCGCTGTCACCCAGGCTCGACGTCCAGAACAAGGCGACGACACCGGCCAATGTGGCGACTGCTGCTGCTTCAAGTGCCAAGACAGACGCTGCGAGAGTAGGAGCGCTTAGTGCAAGCCGACCTATGCCGAGCGAGACGGTACTGCCACTGATGGTTTCAAGATTCAGCAGTCCGGCTTCGTCTACATTACGAGCACCAAGCCAGGCGATTTCGCCGTAGTCCTTGAGACTGTCAGTCGGAACCATGCCCGAAGGATTCGAGTAATCAATGATGGCGTTGGGCAGGTTGCAGGACTTGGCAAAAACGCATCCCGCGCGAGCGATTTCAGGCTTTTTCGCCGAGACCTGAAGACGATCTTCAAATGCCTGCTGCCGGGCGAGCATGGCGTCGTAAGCGCTTTGTCGTGCCTCGCGCTCGGCCAGTTCGGTGGCGTTCATGACGCGATGGGTGACGTGATGACCGTCACCGGGGGGCGGGTTTTCAACCCTGGGGACTTCCTTGTTGCCAGCCACTGATCTTCCTTGCGTTCGTCCGTCGACAGCCCCCGAAGAGGAGCTGTGCGACGTTAACGAACGAGGTTAATCGTGGCTGTAGGACGAATCCTTAATGCTGCCAGGAGAGTTCTCTATCGCTCAGGATTTCAGCATCGCGCTTTTGCGACTTGCCATCGCCGTCACGGCATAACCGATCAATGCCGCAAGAATCGAACCGGTCAAAATCCCCATCCGGTCCATCCCGGCGTAGTCGCTGACGCCTGGCTCAAACGCCAGGGAGCCGACAAACAGGCTCATGGTGAAACCAATCCCGCAGAGGATCGCGACACCCAACACTTGGCCCCAGTTAGCGCCTTGGGGCAGGGCGGCGATGCCGATTTTCACGGCCAGCCAGGTCAGGCCGAACACGCCAACGGTTTTACCCAGTAACAGGCCAATCGCGATGCCCATCGGTACGTGGTGAGTGAAGCTTTCAACGGTGACGCCGCTCAGGGACAGGCCGGCGTTAGCGAAAGCGAACAGCGGCAGGATGCCGTAAGCGACCCACGGGTGCAGGGCGTGTTCAAGGGTCAGAAGCGGCGAAGACTCGGCGTTTTTGGTGCGCAGTGGTATACAGAAAGCCAGCGTCACACCCGCGAGAGTCGCGTGGACACCGCTCTTGAGCACGCACACCCAGAGGATCAAGCCGACGATCATGTACGGCCCGAGCTTTACCACGCCGAGCCGGTTCATGGCGATCAACGCGATGATGCAGGCGGCCGCCAGCGCCAGCGACAGCGTCGACAACGTCCCGGAATAGAAGACGGCGATGACGATGATCGCGCCCAGGTCGTCAATGATTGCCAGGGTCATCAGGAACAGCTTCAGCGACACCGGCACCCGTTTGCCCAGCAAGGCGAGTACGCCGAGGGCAAAGGCAATGTCGGTGGCCATCGGGATGGCCCAGCCACCCAGGGCTGCCGGGTCTTCACGGTTCAGAAACCAGTAGACCAGCGCCGGTACGACCATGCCGCCAATCGCTGCGGCACCGGGCAGGACGATTTGCGAGGGGTTCGACAGTTGGCCGTCGAGGACTTCACGTTTCACTTCCAGGCCGATCAACAGGAAGAACATCGCCATCAGGCCGTCGTTGATCCACAGCAGCAACGGCTTGGCGATTTTCAGCGCGCCGATCTGAGCGACGACAGGGGTGTCCAGCAGCCCGCTATAGAGCCACGACAGGGATGAGTTGTTGATGATTAAAGCCAGGGCTGCAGCGGCGATCAATAACAGACCGCTGGCAGCTTCCAACTGAAAGAAACGCGTGAAAGTGCTACGCAGAGGCAAGGTCGCTCTCCATCGATGAATTCAAAAGGTGGCACACCCTAACCCGTACCGTTGGTTGTTAAAACAAAAGTTATATTCTTTTTTGTTATATGTCGTTACAGCGCGAAGGACGGGACCGGACTTGAGCCTAGCAGTTGCCGGCGGTATTGAGCGTCAGCTGTACCTGTGCGTGTTGTAGGTTTTTTCCTAAGCTTGAAGGCTGAGCCTTATAAATAAGGCCGACCCAACGAGAAAGCCATCATGAGCGACAACCGACAGTGGGCCCGCGAAGCCATCCGGATTATCGAAGCGGACTTCCAGCGCAGCGCCGATACCCACCTGATCCCCTTGCCGCTGCCCGGTTTTCCGGGCATCGAGTTGTATTTCAAGGATGAATCCAGTCACCCCACCGGCAGCCTGAAGCACCGCCTGGCGCGCTCGTTGTTCCTCTATGCCCTGTGTAATGGCTGGTTGAAACCCGGCGCGCCAGTGATCGAGGCGTCCAGCGGCTCGACGGCGATTTCCGAGGCGTACTTCGCCAGCTTGCTGGGCTTGCCGTTCATTGCGGTAATGCCGGCGACCACTTCCAAAGAGAAGATCGCGCAAATTGCTTTCTACGGTGGCAAGAGTCATCTGGTCGACGACCCGACCCGGATCTACGCCGAGTCCGAACGGCTGGCGCGCGAGCATGATGGTCATTTCATCAATCAGTTCACCTACGCCGAACGCGCCACCGACTGGCGGGCGAACAACAACATCGCCGAATCGATCTTCCACCAAATGCGTTTTGAACAGCACCCTGAGCCGAGCTGGTTGATCTCCAGCCCCGGCACGGGCGGCACCACCGCAACGCTGGGTCGTTACGTGCGTTACCGCCAGCATTGCACCCGCGTAATGTGCGCCGATGCCGAACGTTCGGTGTTTTTCGATTACTACCAGACCGGCGATGCCAGCCTGCGCCTGGACTGTGGTTCGCGGATTGAAGGGATTGGCCGGCCACGGGTGGAAGCGTCGTTCCTGCCCAAGGTGATTGATGCCATGGTCAAGGTGCCGGACGCGTTGTCCCTGGCGGCCATGCACTACTTGGCGCAACGACTGGGGCGACGGGTTGGCGGATCGAGCGGGACCAACCTGATCGGCGCTTTGATGGCGGCCCAGCAGATGGCGGCAGCGGGGGAGTCGGGGTCGATCGTGGCGATTCTATGTGATGGCGGCGAGCGCTATGCCACCACCTATTACGATCAGGATTGGCTCAAGGGCCAGGGGTATGAGTTGGGTGGCTTGATGAATACGGTGGCGGCGAGTGTCGAGCGCGGTGAGGCACTTCCGGCCAGCGTGCTGCGCGCCAATATCTGACGTGTTGATCGTTCCCACGCTCTGAGTGGGAATGCCTCACCGGACGCTCTGCGTCCGCTTTGGGACGCGGAGCGTCCCTGGCTGCATTCCCACACGGAGCGTGGGAACGATCCAGGTCTCGGGTCAGGCTTCCAGGCCCAGGATGTCGCGGGCAACCGCTTCGGCAATCCGAATCCCGTCCACACCCGCCGACAGAATCCCGCCCGCATAACCCGCGCCTTCACCCGCCGGGAACAAGCCCTTCACGTTCAGGCTCTGCATCGACTCGTTACGGGTGATGCGCAGCGGTGACGAAGTTCGCGTCTCAATGCCGGTCAACACGGCGTCATGCAGCGAGTAACCGCGAATCTGCTTCTCGAACGCTGGCAACGCTTCACGAATGGCTTCGATGGCAAAGGCTGGCAAGGCCAGCGCCAAATCACCCAATGCCACGCCTGGTTTGTAGGACGGTTCAACGCTGCCCAGCTCAGTGGATGGCTTGCCGGCAATGAAGTCGCCGACCAGTTGCGCCGGTGCTTCGTAGTTGCTGCCGCCCAGCACAAAGGCGTGGGATTCCAGGCGCTCCTGCAATTCAATGCCGGCCAGCGGGCCGCCCGGGTAATCGACTTCCGGGGTGATCCCGACGACGATCCCGGAGTTGGCGTTGCGTTCGTTACGCGAGTACTGGCTCATGCCGTTGGTGACTACGCGGTTCGGTTCGGATGTGGCCGCAACCACGGTGCCGCCCGGGCACATGCAGAAGCTGTAGACCGAACGACCGTTCTTGGCGTGGTGCACCAGTTTGTAGTCGGCAGCCCCGAGTTTCGGGTGGCCGGCGTACTTGCCCAACCGCGCGCGGTCGATCAGCGACTGCGGGTGTTCAATGCGGAAACCCACGGAAAACGGTTTGGCTTCCATGAACACACCACGGCCGTGGAGCATGCGGAAAGTGTCCCGGGCACTGTGGCCAAGGGCCAGAATCACGTGCCTGGAATGAATCTGTTCGCCGCCATTGAGTTCGACGCCGACCAATTGGCCGTCTTCGATCAGCACGTCGGTGACACGTTGCTGGAAGCGTACTTCGCCGCCCAAGGCGCGAATCTGTTCACGCATGTTTTCCACCACACCGGTCAGACGGAACGTACCGATGTGCGGTTTGCTGACGTAGAGAATTTCGTCCGGCGCACCGGCCTTGACGAACTCGTGCAGGACTTTGCGGCCGATGAATTTCGGGTCCTTGATCTGGCTGTAGAGCTTGCCGTCGGAGAAAGTCCCCGCACCGCCCTCACCGAACTGCACGTTGGATTCGGGGTTGAGCACGCTTTTGCGCCACAGGCCCCACGTGTCCTTGGTGCGCTGGCGCACTTCGGTGCCGCGCTCGAGGATGATGGGCTTGAAGCCCATTTGCGCGAGCAGCAACCCGGCGAAAATCCCGCACGGCCCGAAACCCACGACCACAGGACGTTGCTGCAGATCGGCCGGTGCATGACCGACCACTTTGTAGCTGACATCCGGCGCCACGTTGACGTTACGGTCATCGGCGAATTTGTGCAGCAACGCGGCCTCATCCTTGGCGGTGAGGTCGATGGTGTAGATGAAGCACAGTTCGGAGGACTTTTTGCGCGCATCGTAGCTGCGCTTGAACAAGGTGAAATCGAGCAGGTCATCGCTGGCGATGCCCAGGCGCTGCACGATGGCAGGGCGCAGGTCTTCTTCGGGATGGTCGATCGGCAACTTGAGTTCAGTGATTCGTAACATGGCAGGACCCGGTTCGCGGGGCGCACAACTGCGCCAAGGCGTTTGAAACCGGCGATTATAAGCCCCAAAGGAGGATTCCCGTGAGGCTTAAACGATCAGTCGTTACGCGAACCGCCGAAATACCCGCAACCGCGCTGCACCTGACCATTGATACGCAGTTCGGCGCTCATGTGCTGGACGCTGCCGGTGGTGCTGTCGACGCAACGTTGCGGCGTGACCCACAGTTCGATGTGCTGGTTATTGGCTTCGGTGCCGAGGTTGAAACGGCCATCGCCCAGTTGTTCTTCCACGTACGGCAGGGCCAGAGGCGGTTGACCGGCGCGAACAATCACCATGCCTTTGCCGGTGACCTTGACGCTCCACTCAGGCGAGTGACCGGATGCGCGCAGCGTCTGCAGTTTGAAATCGGGATCGTCGCATGCCGTGCCCGAGCGCTCGACGCGGTACAGCTGCTCAAGATCGAGACGGCTGTCGACGATGCGCCCGCGTACGTCGGCGAACAACTTGCCCTTGGTATCGGCCAGTGACGCTGCCTGTTGCAGCACGCTGGTTTTGCCGGTGTCGTTGACCACAAAGCTGCGTGTTTCATTGCACGGCTGGAACAGCAGCTTGCCGTCCACCGCCGTCAACTGGCCTTGCATGCGGGTCTGGCCCGCGTGGGAGGCGCTTTCACGCGGGCCATCAAACAACTGACAGGCAGCAAATAGCGGCAGCAGGGCAACAACGACTAAGGAACGGGCAACACGCATCTTCGGCTCTCCAGACAAGTGCCGCCACGTTACTCAGCCTGACCGTTCATCACAAGGGCTCAGCCCACATGAAAAGTCTGACCTGTCTGCAAGCCTTCTACGCTTTTGGCGTAGGCCAATGCCACATCGGCGGCCGGAACCGGTTTGAAACCACGGAAATAAGGCGCGTACTTGCCCATGGCTTCCACCAGCACATTGGGGCTGATCGAGTTCACGCGCAGGCCGCGAGGCAGTTCGATGGCGGCGGCGCGCACGAAGCTGTCCAGTGCGCCGTTGACCAGCGCTGCCGAGGCGCCGCTGCGAATCGGGTCATGGCTGAGCACGCCCGTGGTGAAGGTGAACGAGGCACCGTCGTTGGCGAACTCGCGGCCGATCAGCAGCAAATTGACCTGGGCCATCAGTTTGTCTTTCAGACCTAGCTCGAAGCTGGCTTCGGTCATTTCATCCAGGGGCGCGAAGGTCACGTTACCCGCTGCGCAGATCAGCGCATCAAACATGCCGGTCTGTTCGAACAGCTTACGGATCGAGGCGCCGTCGCTGATATCCACCTGCAAGTCGCCACTGCTGCGGCCGATGCGGATGATCTCGTGACGCTCGGACAGTTCCTTGTCGACAGCCGAACCGATGGTGCCGCCTGCGCCTATCAATAGGATTTTCATCGTGCTGTTCCTCGATTGGTTGAATGAGGTCTCAGTCTAGAGTGGTTTTTTCTGTTGATAAGCGCACTAATAGGCAACCTTTGGTTTTCAAATGGAAACAATCCATGAGCGAGATGGATGACCTGGCGGCGTTCGCGGTATTGATCGAAGCGGGGAGTTTTACCCTGGCAGCGCAGCAACTGGGTTGCAGCAAGGGGCAGCTGTCCAAGCGCATCAGCTTGCTGGAGACGCGGTTTTCCGTGGTCCTGCTGCAACGCACCACCCGCCGTTTAAGTCTGACGGCGGCGGGTGCGGCGCTGTTGCCCCAGGCTCAGGCGCTGGTCGTGCAAGTCGAGCGGGCGCGTCAGGCATTGGCGCGGTTGAGGGACGACATGGCCGGGCCAGTGCGTATGACCGTCCCGGTGTCGCTGGGGGAAACCTTCTTCGACGGTTTGTTGTTGGAATTTTCCGGCAAATACCCCGAGGTGCAGATCGAACTGGACCTCAACAACCAGTTTCACGACCTGTCACGGGATGGCTTTGATCTGGCGATTCGCTCCGAGGTGGGCAAGGACGAGCGTCTGGTAGCCCGACCGTTGCTGGCCTGGCACGAAATGACCTGCGCCAGCCCGGCGTATCTTGAACGGTTCGGCGAACCGCAGACACCCCAGGCGTTGGCCGATCACCGTTGCTTGCTCAACAGCCATTACAGTGGTCGCGAAGAATGGCTCTATCACCAGCAACACGAGTTGCTGCGGGTGCGGGTCTCGGGTCCGTTTGCCAGCAACCATTACAGCTTGCTGAAAAAAGCCGCATTGGCGGGGGCCGGCATTGCGCGTCTGCCGTCGTATCTGCTGCAAGCAGAATTGGCGGATGGACGCTTGCGCTGGCTCATGCGCGATTATCAGACCCGGCGCATGCCAATGTACCTGGTTCACCCCTATCAGGGCGGTCTGCCGAAACGCACGCAAGTATTGGCGGATTACCTGATCGGCTGGTTCAAGCGCAGTGGTGAAGCGCTGGATCGGCTTAGCCTCGCACGGTCCCTGTAGCTGTCGAGCTTGCGAGGCTGCGTTCGGCTCTGTAGCAGCTGTCGAGCCTTGGCGAGGCTGCGTCCAGCTGCGCAACAGTCGTACAACCAGTCACTGTTGTCTGACAGGTAAACTGCGTTCGCAGGTTTGGCGACCGCTTCGCGCTCGAACGCAGGCTTCGCCAGCTGCTACAGGGGATCTGAGTTAGAGGGAGTAACGCCGGGCGATTAAGTGGTCTATGGACAATTTCCCCGGCCCGGTCGCCATCAGGTAGAGCAACACCGCCACCCATGTGCCGTGAGTCGGGTAGGCATCCGGGTACACGAACAGTTGAATGGTCAGGGTCATGCCCAGCAAGGCCAGCGCCGAAAAACGCGTGGCAAAGCCAATCAGGATCAGCACCGGGAAAAAGTGTTCGGCAAACGCCGCCATGTGCGCAGCGATCTCTGGCGACAGCAACGGCACGGGGTACTCGCTCTTGAACAATGGAATGGTCGAATCGGCCAGTCGCGGCCAACCCAATTCGAACGTCCCCTCGATCAGGTCGATGGCCAGTCCTTCGACTTTGGTTTGCCCTGATTTCCAGAACACCGCCGCGATGGAGAATCGCGCAATAAAAGCGATCAGGCTCTGTGGAATCAACGCCAGTAGTGCGATGGCGCGGCTGATCGGGTTCTGTGTGTTCATGGCGCTACCTTGTTGTGGCGTAAGTGAGTAATGGCGTTGTGGCTGATCAACAGGGCCAGGGTCTGGCTGAGATCGAACTCGGGTGCGTTTTGCGCGGCTTGAATCAGCGGCTGGCCGCTTTGCAGGTTGTGAATGAAGGCACTGGCGCCGGGTTCGATGACGAAGACTTCAACATCCAGACCGTTACGCAGGATCAGCGCGTGTTGCTCCCGGTGCAGGTCTATCCCGGCCAGCGTTGCGTCCTGCTGATGGGCCGCCCAGATCGAGACCACGGCGAAGGTAGAGGTCAGCACGTTCAGCGAGGGATGAAGTCCGACGGTCAGCTCGCTCAGGGCTTGCGGATCAGCGAGCTGCTCGCTGATCTGTTCATGGCTCGACGGTTGGGCGTCGGCTGCGTGATAAGCAGTGGTGCGCAACCGTTCGAGTCTGGCGACATCCGCCAGATACGGCACGCTGCTCGCCGGTTTGAAGCCTTCGATAAACCCCGGGAAGTTGTTGCCGTAATCTTTGATCAACGTGCTCTGAGGCGCGTTGTTGAGCAAATAGACGCTGGCCATGGCATGGAAGAACTCCTCACCGACCAGTTGCATGACAACGGGGTAGCTGTAGGCCAACGCGTTGATCAGCGAGCTCTGTACATTGTTGCGATACACCGCGAAACGGCTGGCGGGATCGGCGCCATTGGCACTGAACAAGCCCTCGGGGCAGCTCGATCGGGGATCAAGCAGGGCGGCGGAAAAAGCGGCTTGCGTGCTCAAGGACGACCTCCCGGAAAAAGTAGCAACTCATCGGCCTGACGCGCCTCGGCCTGCAAGACGCTGAAGGCCGGCAACTGATTGTCGCGTTCGATCAGGGTGGCTATCGGGCCTGTTCGCTCCAGCACGCGCTGGTACAACGACCAGACGGCGGTATCGATGGGGGCGCCGTGATCATCAATCAGCAGACGGTCACCGAGGCTGTCGGTGTCTTCGGAAAAACCCGCCAGATGAATCTCGCCGACGGCATGAAGGGGCAGGGCGTCGATGTAGGCTTCTGGATCACGACGATGATTGGTGCACGATACATAGACGTTGTTCACATCCAGCAATAGCCCGCAGCCTGTGCGCTGGATGACTTCGCTGATGAAGTCTGCTTCATCAATGGTCGAGCGCTCGAACGCCAGGTAGGTGGCCGGGTTCTCTAGCAACATTGGGCGTTTAAGGGTGTTTTGAGCTTGATCGATGTGTTCGCAGACGCGGTTCAGCGTTGCGTTGTCATAGGCCAGAGGCAACAGGTCATTCAGGAACACCGGACCATGGCTTGACCAGGCCAGGTGTTCGGAAAAGGCGCAGGGTTGGTAGCGCTCGATAAGTGCGGCGAGGCGCTTGAGGTGCTGAGTGTCCAGCGGACCGTCGCCGCCAATCGACAGACCCACGCCATGCAGTGAGAGTGGATACTGCTCGCGAATCAACCCCAGGTAATGATGAAACGGGCCACCGGCCACCATGTAGTTTTCGGCGTGGACTTCGAAGAAACCGATGTCCGGTTGTGAACCGAGCACTTCACGAAAGTGCTCGGTCTTGATCCCCAGCCCGGCGCGGGGCGGGAGCCCGAACGGTGAATGGTTCATGGTCGACACTCGGGCGGGGTCCGGATCAGGCCTTGGCTTTGGCTTTGAAGGCTTCCAGCTGACCGTATTCGGTCGGAGAGGTCTTGCTTTCAGTCTTGACGCAGGTGCCTTTCGGAACGAGTTTCCAGGCGTTTGCCTGATAGTCCATTTTTGAAGTGCCGGCACAGGTGGTGCCAGCGCCAGCTGCGCAATCGTTATGACCTTTCATGGCCACGCCGAAGCATTTTTCCATGGTGTCGTCGGCCGCGTGGACGGTGGAAACAGCGGCCATGCTCAAGGCAGAACCGAGGGTCAGAACCAGGGCGGTGGCGGACAGGGTGCGGGTGGTAGCAGTCATGATGTTTCTCCGGTTTCATTCAGGTTTTTACAAACGGTTTGCGCTTGCTTGTCCCTCTAGAGAAACGAGGTGGCGATGCGTTACAGCCGAGCTCAAACTTTTTTACTGCACTGATCATTCCCATGCTCTGCATGGGTTGTTTGAACAACAAACTGGCTCAACTACCAAACGACCGTTCGTCGCAATGCAGCGCTTGCCTGTTATTTCTGACAGTAGCCAGCCTCCTGTCGAGGGTGTTCCATAGTCACCTGTACGCCAAGGACGGTGACCCATGACGGACGATCAATCAGCTTCGCAATGGCCGTGGACTTTGAAGTTTGCAGGTGGCGAGAGCGGGCCGCGGGTTGCAACCCGGTCCCGCGTTGAAGGTGTGTTTTGGCTAATCAAGGAGATGCAAGCCATGAAAAACCGTCTGAACAGGATCGCTCCATTACTCATGTTCCCGCTGCTGGTGCAGGTGACATGGGCCTATGCCGAGTCATGCGAAGAGACGCTGAAAAAGGTTGAAACGTTGTACAACAAAACAGTCGATAGTTGCGGGCCGGATCCCGCGTCGGACTGTTCGGGATTGATAATCAGGGGCACTCACCGGCCCGATCCGGCAAAGGGGCAGAAATGGGATGTGTGGAATCCAAGCCCGACAGCAATAGAAAAGGGTACTTTTGCCGCTTCCTATATGCGTACCGACCGCATCAGCTATGCAGATCCTGGCATGAGTACTCAGAACGGCTACATCATCACTCCGATAGATCAGGTACGCGAGCCCGAGACTCCGGTGCATGTCTACTGTGCGTTTCCTAACGACGCCTGGACCGACTATCGAGAGGACCGAGGCTGTGGGAACAACAAAAACACTGTCCAGACAGAAGCCGTATGCCAGGCCATGCCGCCACCTGTCTTGAACGCGAAAGACTGGGTCGCGCATTTCACAAAATTCAACAACGACAAAAACCAGGATCAGTTGCAATGTGGGTTCAATATGCGCAATCCCATGAGCAGAAAGGATCGGGTAGACGCTTTTCGCAATTTCATCGAGGCGCGGAAAGTCATCAATAGTCGTGAGTTTCAAACCCAGACAGAATTGCGCCTGGGTAACCCTAAAACCGACGAGCTACCTATTCTGGCGTTTTTTTACAGCGATCAACGTGGTTTGAACGATGCCTTGGCCAATCAGCGGGACTATAAAGCCAAGACAGGCAAGGACCGCAACATCATCAAGATTGATTTCCCCAAAACCCCGGTCAGCAAGGCCACCTTCTCGTGCATCCAAACCACGCCGTCGCCGACACAACAATTCTGTGACAAGTACATTGAGTCAAGCACCTGGGTAAAACGTCCCGATCCGGAACTTGGGCCGAACACCTGGTCGCTCGTGGTGGTGCCTACCGCTTGCGGCCGCGCTATCAAGGATGATCAGACCGACAGAATGTTTGCCGAGTTGTACAACAAACATAAAGGCGATGAGCAATGGCGGCAGTACAGCGTCAATGGCGGGTCACTCCGTCGGCAAATGGTTTGTCATCTGGCGGCAACCGTCGACGGCACGCCTGTCAGGAACAAGCCCGAGTGGAACCTTGAACCGGCCCGGCCATACGTCGACCAGGCCACGGCCGTAGCGCAGTACTGCAATCCGTACTGAGGCTATTCAGCGGAAAAAGCCAATCTGCCGATACCCCAAGTATTGGCAGATTATCCGCAATAAAAAACGGCCCGAAGGCCGTTTTTGTTCACCGCGAAGACTCAACCACCCAGATACGCTTCACGCACTTTCGGATCAGTCAGCAGCGCTTCACCCGTGCCTTGCATCACCACCCGGCCGTTCTCCAGAACGTACGCGCGGTCGGCAATTTTCAGTGCCTGGTTCGCGTTCTGCTCAACCAGAAACACGGTCACGCCATCCTTGCGCAGTTGTTCGATGATGTCGAAGATCTGCTGGATGATGATCGGTGCGAGGCCCAACGAAGGTTCGTCGAGCAACAGCAGCTTGGGTTTGCTCATCAACGCACGGCCGATGGCGAGCATTTGCTGTTCGCCGCCGGACATTGTGCCGCCGCGCTGGGCGAAACGTTCTTTCAGGCGTGGGAAAAGTCCGAGAACCTTGTCCATCTGTTCCTGATAGTCGCCCTTGTCGGTGAAGAAACCGCCCATGGCGAGGTTTTCTTCCACGGTCAGGCGCGAGAACACCCGACGACCTTCCGGCACGACGGCGATGCTTTTGCGCATGATCTGCGACGAGCTCTGGCCGACCAGTTCCTCACCCATGTAGCGGATGCTGCCGCTGTGGGCTTGCGGCGAACCGCAGAGCGTCATCAGCAGGGTCGACTTGCCGGCACCGTTGGCGCCGATCAGCGTCACGATTTCGCCCTGGCGGACTTCCACGTTGACGCTGTGCAGGGCCTGGATCTTGCCGTAGAAGGTGGAAACGTTTTCGAATTGCAGCATTTACGCTTCCCCCAGGTAGGCTTTGATCACTTCGGGATTGTCGCGGATCTGTTCCGGTGTGCCGTTGGCCAGAGGCGTGCCTTGGTTGATCACGACGATGTGGTCGGAAATGCTCATGACCAGTTTCATGTCGTGTTCGATCAGCAGCACGGTGACGTTGTGCTCTTCACGCAACATGCTGATCAGGGCCTTGAGGTCTTCGGTTTCCTTCGGGTTCAGGCCGGCGGCCGGTTCGTCGAGCATGAGGATCCGCGGGCGGGTCATCATGCAGCGAGCGATTTCCAGACGGCGTTGCTGACCGTAGGCCAGGGTGCCGGCCGGGCGGTTAGCGAACTGCGTGAGGTTGACCTTGTCCAGCCAGTAGGCGGCGAACTCCATGGCTTCGCGTTCGCTTTTGCGGAACCCCGGGGTCTTGAACAGGCCGGACAGGAAGTTGGTGTTCAGGTGACGGTGCTGCGCGATCAAGAGGTTCTCGACCGCGGTCATGTCCTTGAACAGCCGCACGTTCTGGAAGGTGCGCACCACGCCTTTGAGGGCGATCTTGTGGCCCGGCAGGCCTTCGATCGGCTCGCCGTCCAGCAGGATGCTGCCGCCACTCGGTTTGTAGAAACCGGTCAGGCAGTTGAACACCGTGGTTTTGCCGGCACCGTTAGGGCCGATCAACGCAACCACCTGCTTTTCTTTCACGGTCAGGGCTACGCCATTGACCGCCAGCAAGCCGCCGAAGCGCATGCTCAGATTTTCGACTTTCAGGATCTCGCGGCTCATTTGCGCAGCTCCATGTGAGGACGTTGCATGGGCAGCAGGCCTTGAGGACGCCAGATCATCATCAGCACCATCAAGGCGCCGAACATCAACATGCGGTACTCACTGAACTCACGCATCATTTCCGGCAACAGGATCATCACCACGGCAGCCAGGATCACGCCCAGTTGCGAGCCCATGCCACCCAATACGACGATGGCGAGAATGATCGCCGACTCGATGAAGGTGAAGGACTCCGGTGTCACCAGTCCCTGACGGGCAGCGAAGAAACTACCGGCAAAACCGGCGAAGCTGGCGCCCAGGGTAAAGGCCGACAACTTGATGACCGTTGGGTTGAGACCCAGCGCACGGCAGGCGATTTCGTCTTCACGCAACGCTTCCCAGGCACGGCCGATGGGCATGCGCAGCAAACGGTTGATGACGAACAGCGCGCCGAGGGCCAGCAACAGCGCAACCAGGTACAGGAAAATCACCTTGTTGATCGAGTTGTATGCAATGCCGAAGTACTCGTGGAACGTCTGCATGCCTTCGGCGGCTTTACGTTCGAAGGTCAGGCCGAAGAACGTTGGTTTTTCGATGTTGCTGATGCCGTTCGGGCCACCGGTGAGACCGGTCAGGTTACGCAGGAACAGACGGATGATTTCACCGAAGCCCAGGGTCACGATGGCCAGGTAGTCACCGCGCAGACGCAGGACCGGGAAGCCCAGCAGGAAACCGAAGGTGGCCGCCATCAGGCCGGCAATCGGCAGGCAGATCCAGAAGCTCAGGCCGTAGTAGTGCGACAGCAGCGCATAACTGTAGGCACCGACGGCATAGAAACCGACGTAACCCAGGTCAAGCAGACCGGCCAGGCCGACCACGATGTTCAGGCCCAGGCCCAGCATCACGTAGATCAGCACCAGTGTTGCGATGTCCACCGCCCCGCGAGAGCCGAAGAACGGCCAGACCAGCGCACCGGCGATCAGCGCAATGATGATCCAGCGCTGGGTGCTCGGCAGGGTCAGGAAGTTACTGGCCTTGGCCGGAATCAGCGGCATGCTTGGCGACGAACGCCAGGCCGAGCTGATCTGCTGATCGAACAACACGCGCAGGAACATCAGTACTGAACATACCGCGATGGTGATCAGCGTGGCGTCGCTGGTGCCATGGACTTCCAGGTTGATGCCGACGATGGTCAACTTCAGACCCAGTACCGGGTAGGCAACGGCCCACACCAGCAAGGCGCTGAACAGCGCCTGTTTAAGATTCCTAGTCATACTTTCTCAACCTCCGGACGGCCCAGCAGGCCGGTTGGCCGGAACAACAACACCAGAACCAGCAGGCCGAACGCCACAACGTCCTTGTACTGGTCGCCGAAGATATCGGCACCGAAGGCTTCTGCGACACCGAGTACCAGCCCGCCGAGCATGGCGCCAGGGATGCTGCCGATACCGCCCAGTACTGCGGCGGTGAAGGCCTTGAGGCCGACCAGGAAACCGGCGTTCGGGTTGATCACGCCGTATTGCATGCTCAGCAGCACCGCCGCGATGGCCGCCAGTGCGGCACCGATGACGAAGGTCAGGGCGATGATGTTGTTGGTGTTGATACCCAGCAGGTTGGCCATCTTGATGTCTTCGGCACAGGCGCGGCAGGCGCGACCCAGACGAGAGCGGGAGATGAACAGCGTCAGGCCGAGCATGGCGACCAGAGTCACCACGAACACCACGATTTGCATGTAGGAAATCAGCACTTCATGTGCACCACCTGGTCCGAAGGCAAAGTTGCCCGGAATCAGGTTGGGGATGGATTTGTCCTTGGAGTCTTGCGCCAGCAGAACCGTGTTCTGCAGGAAGATCGACATGCCGATGGCGGAAATCAGCGGGATCAGACGGTTGCTGCCGCGCAGGGGGCGGTAGGCGATCCGTTCGATGCTGTAACCGTAGGCACTGGTCACGACAATGGTCGCGAGGAAAGCGGCGGTCATCAACAGCGGAACACTGTCGAGTCCCAGCATGGCCAGCCCGGCGATGGCGATGAACGCCACGTATGAACCGATCATGTACACCTCGCCGTGGGCGAAGTTGATCATTCCAATGATGCCGTAAACCATCGTATAGCCGATGGCGATCAGGGCATACGTGCTGCCAATGGTCAGACCATTAACCAGCTGTTGGAAAAAGTGATAGATGTCAGGCATTACAGCGCTCCTAAAAACCTGATACGCATTTCACTGGTGGAGTCATTTTCCCGCTCGAGCCCCGTGGATCTGCATCCACTTCGAATTCGAGGTTTGCCAGCGAACCGCTGATGACGGTTTTGAGATTTTCAGGTGGGGAGACTGGCGGATCACGCCAGCGCGGCCCAAAACGTTCGTAAAACAAAGCCCACGGCACGCCGTGGGCTTTATTGGCAGTCAGTATGGCAAAGCCTTACTGAGGCGAAGCTTCAGTTTTTGGTTTGCCGAAGTGCCACTCGTAAACCACAAATTTGAAGTCTTTCAGGTCGCCCTTGTCGTCGAAAGCCAGGTCGCCGGTCGGGGTCTTGAACGTGCCTTTGTGGATAGCTTCAGCCACTTTGGCAGTGTCTTCGGACTTGGCAGACGTGATGCCTTCGGCGATGACTTGCACGGCCGAGTAGGCCGGGAACACGAACGGACCGCTCGGGTCTTCTTTCTTCGCCTTGAACGCGTCAGCCAGGGCGATGTTCGCCGGATCCTGGTCGAAGGATTTCGGCAGGGTTACCAGCAGACCTTCGGAAGCGTCCTTGGCGATCTGCGAAATGGAGTCGTTACCCACGCCTTCCGGACCCATGAACTTGGCTTTCAGGCCTTTTTCCTGGGATTGACGCAGGATCAGGCCCAGCTCCGGGTGGTAGCCGCCGTAGTAGACGAAGTCGACGTTGGCTTGCTTGAGCTTGGCGATCATCGACGAGAAGTCTTTGTCGCCGGCGTTGACGCCTTCGAACACGGCAACCTTGACGCCTTTCTTCTCGAGAGTCTGTTTAACGGCGGTGGCAATGCCTTCACCGTATTGCTGTTTGTCGTGCAGCACAGCAACGATTTTCGGTTTTACGTGATCGGCAATGTAGTTACCGGCGGCAGGGCCTTGGGCGCTGTCCAGACCGATGGTGCGGAACACCATTTTGTAACCACGAGCGGTGATGTCCGGGCTGGTGGCAGCCGGGGTGATCATGATCACGCCTTCGTCTTCGTAAATGTCCGAAGCCGGTTGAGTGGAGCTGGAGCACAGGTGGCCAACCACGAACTTGACGCCGTCGTTGACGACCTTGTTCGCGACCGCGACCGCTTGTTTCGGATCACAGGCGTCATCGTATTCAACGGCTTCGAGTTTCTTGCCGTTGACGCCGCCTTTGGCGTTGATCTGTTCGATGGCCATTTTGGAGCCACTGAACTGCATGTCGCCGTATTGGGCTACAGGACCGGTCTTGGGGCCGGCGATGCCGATCTTGATCGTGTCAGCTGCGAACGAATGGCTGGCAACCCCGGCCAGAACCATAGCGGCAAACAGTTTGGAAATCTGCTTAGTAGCCTTAGTCATAGTGCTCCACTCTTACTGTTGTAGTTTTTATAGTCCTGGCGCCGTAGCAGCAGAACCGGGTCAGATATCTTCGATACCTTCCGGAAAATGCCCCCGGCAACTGTACCGGTACAGTGTAGAGCGCCAATTGTTAGCCTGGGAAGCTGGCGCAAGGGGGCAAAACCCGAGGGTGTCGCTTTTTTGAAAGAAAAAGACAGAATTGCAGTGGGATGTTAGCTGGCTAATTGCTTGATTCAGCAGCATTCCTTGGCTTTCCTGGGTTTTTCAATCGGTGACTCAATTGCATCCGGGTTTTGCTGACGGACCACCGACGTTATCATTCGCGTCGATTTCTTTTCCGGACAGGACCCATGACTCAAGAACCTAGCACCCTCTATGCCAAGCTG
The DNA here is from genome assembly GCF_031456105.1 of Pseudomonas sp. BE134. Lineage (NCBI taxonomy): Bacteria > Pseudomonadati > Pseudomonadota > Gammaproteobacteria > Pseudomonadales > Pseudomonadaceae > Pseudomonas > Pseudomonas sp. BE134. The sequence continues at coordinate 63,457 of NZ_JAVDUA010000037.1, forward strand.
CTTGGTGAAACCGCATCTATTACCTGGAAAGAGCTGGAGCCGTTCTTCGCCAGGGGTGCCCTATTGTGGGTCGACCCGGGTCTGGATTTGATCGCCGCCGCCGAGGCCGTGGCCCAGGATGAAGGCGAGAAAGTCGCAGCCTGGCTGGCCGCCGATCAAGTCGCCAAGCTCTCTGAAACGCGGGCGCTGGATCTTTTTGAACGCGATCCAGAGCTGTGGGCCGTGGTGGTTTCACCGTGGATTCTGATCCAGGAAAGGGCGACGAGCTGAGTCGTTGCACTTTATTGGTGCGCCATGTTGGTGGCTAAAAGTGTGTAGGTGAGTAGCGTGATGGCATGTTGCCGTGGAGAAAGGCCACAGGCGTGGCCAGCATCACGGTGACGTAAACGTAACGGGAACAGTTCAGTAAGCAGCCGATGGGCTGCTTAATTGTTTCCGGATGTTGGATTTGTGGCGGATTTGAGGCCCGCCATCGCGAGCAAGCCCGCTCCCACATTCGACCGCATTCCTTCGGGGGAACTCGGTTAAATGTGGGAGCGGGCTTGCTCGCGAAGGGGGCGACGCGGTGTTAAGCCGGTCTTATGCGGTCTTGCCAGTGTGGTTATTAAGCGAAATAACCTTGGTCTTGCCAATCCGGTGACGGTAGATCTCGCGCAGGTACTTGATCGCCTTCTTCACGCAATCACGTGACAGACGAATGTCGTTGATCGAGACAAACTTGTCTTTGTCATTGATCAACTCGCGGTACTTCTTCTCGTACATCGGTTTGATCGCGTACCAGTTGGTATCGAGGATCTTCGCCGGGTTCTCGAATTCATTGAGCAAGTCGTCGATCCGGCCTTCGTCGAACTCTTCATTAATAATGAAGTCGAGGATCGAGTTATCCAGCGTCTCGTCAAAGCGGTACGGGTTCTTCGCGAAGCAGCGTTTGATGAACGCCACGATCAGCGTCAGGAAGTCGTCCGACAGGCACGGGCTCTTGGCGATCAGAGTGGTCAGCGACAAGTTGGCCGATGCACCGATGACCAGCGCGTAACGCTTGAGCGTGGTGTTCGGGAACAGGCTGTTGAGGTGGGTCTTCAACCGGTTCAGGTCCATGTAGGACAACTTGTAGTCTTTGGGCAAAGACACAATCGACACCACCGACGAGCAGTTCTTGAAGAAATGCAGGTCGTGCAACGCCGCCGCGTCGTAACCGGAATTCTTGTACTGTTCCAGCGAGGCGCGATAGCGCTTGGACTCGATCGGCAGCAGGCTGATGCCTTCGATGGCCTGGGTCACTTTGTTGAAGTGCGGCAGGTCGATGGAGCGGAAGAACAAATCGTCGATGTTCAGGCGCTGTGGCTCTTTCTCGAAGACCTTGAACTTGTCGCTGCTGGGCGGCGGAGTTTCCGGTACCACGGATTCGGCGTAGGCAATCGCCACCGGGCCGGCGAGGCTCATGAACAGGTCGTTGGCGTCGAGGCGAATGGTTTCGCCGATGTCGATGCCGGCGCGGCGGAAATAGTTCTGGTCGTAGTCCGTCGTGACTGCTTGCGCTGTCAGGATGTTGAAGATCTGCTGCGAGATGTATTGGTTGGCGTGTTTTTCCATGGCATTGACGTCAATGTTCTGGATGTTGCCGTCATCGCTTTCTTCGGCATAACGCATGATGTCGTTGGAGATCAGCATCATGGCGTTCCATGGGCGGATACGCCCCATGACGCTGGCTTCGCTGCTGTCTTCATTGGCGAAATTGTAGGAGAAGTCCCACTCTTCCGACAGGTATTTGCACAGCAGGCGGCCGGCGTTGATGTGCAGCGCCTCGGACATTTCGCTGCGGTGGTCGGAAATGTTCGGCAGTACGCAAATGCCGCTGGTGAAGATCGGCTCGAAGACGAAGGAATGACCGCTCTTGCTGTCGTGCTCGTCCATCGGCTTGGTGTCGAACGTTTTGTTCATGTACGAGTGCTGCTGGGCCAGGCCGAATTCCGAGGCCATGCCCGAACCGGTACCGCCGCCGGCGCTGAAAATCGAGAAATACAGGCGCGACTGGTTGGCCTTGATCCCGCAGCTGTCGATCAGGTACGAGTGAATCATCTTCCAGTCCGGACTGGAGAAACGCTGGGTGTCCTTGTTCAGGATGATCTTGGCCAGGTACTGACCGAGGATCGGCGCGTTACCGGCACCACCGGCGTGGACTTCCGACAAGTCCATGATTTTCATTTTGCTGTAGTCGCGCAGGAAGCCGCTTTTTTCGCCCTTGCGCGAGAAACGGATGCGACCGGCAATGTCTTTGTCCAGGTCACCGAGCATCACCAGCGGTTCCACCAGGAACACCGGTTTGGCGCCCTTGTTGGTACCCAGGCGCAGGTTGTTGCGAATCCATTGCGCCGGGCTGTAGCCCTTTTCCGCAAAACGTTTGTCCGGCGACAGACGGTCTTCGTTATTGAATTCGTTGAGGTAAAACTTGCGGGCGTTGTACACCAGCTCCGCAACATCCAGAGCGATGTTGGAGCCGCAGCGGCCCAGACCAATCAGGCACACCGACGGGAATTCCTGATCGCTGTGTTGTTCGCTGGCGCCTTCCAGATGGGGCGGGCGCGGGAACACCATGTCGCGCAGGCCGTCGAGGTTATCGAGGATGCGATCGGTATTGGTTTCAGTGAAATACAAGTATTGCTGAGTGGCCAGCGGGCGCGCCGGGGTCAATGGCTTCAACGGTGAGGGGCTGTTCGCCGCAGGGCTCAGCAGCAGATCGGAGACCGCAGGGGCCGGGTTATTTTTAGAAGTCATTGTGCGCCGTCTACCTGGACTTGTTGGTTGAGCGACAACTGTCGTCGAACCTTCACGGAATGGGGTCTCGCGTCTTTTTTTGCGCGTATTTGGCCCAAGTCTCAGGGACTCGCCTGAGCAGCAATGGGGGGAATCCTTTCCTTGGTCATGATGAATCGGCCAATATTCGGCGTTCTTTAATCAAAGGAGAGGCTAAATGATGTCAACGCTACCTTCGTTGGGATTCGCCGGGATCGGTCTGATGGGCCTGCCAATGTGTCGGCGCCTGTTGGCGGCGGGCTATCCGTTGACCGTGTGGAATCGTAATCCAGCCAAGTGCGCGCCGCTGGTTGAGGCTGGTGCCCGGCAAGTGGCAACCCCCGCTGAACTGTGTCAGCACGCCGACATCGTCATGCTGTGCCTGGCGGACACCACCGTGGTGCGTGAGGTGGTTTTTGGCCCGGCCGGGGTGGCAGTGGGGGCGAAAAGCGGTCAGTTGCTGGTGGACTTTTCCAGCCTGGAGCCCAGTGCTACACGAGAAATGGCCAAACAGTTGATCGACACCACCGCCATGGGTTGGCTGGATGCCCCGGTGTCTGGCGGTGTGGTCGGCGCCGAGTCCGGCAGCCTGGCGATCATGGTGGGTGGCGAGGCAGGGGACCTGCAGCGAGTGCGTCCGATATTGCTGGCCCTGGGGCAGCGTGTCACCCATATGGGCGGTGTCGGGGCAGGGCAGGTGACCAAGGCGTGTAATCAGATGATCGTGGCGTGTAATGCGCTGGTCATCGCCGAAGTGGTGGCGCTGGCCGAGTGTTCCGGGGTTGATACCCGATTGATCGCCGAGGCACTCGCCGGTGGTTTCGCCGATTCAAAACCGTTGCAGATCCTCGCTCCGCAAATGGCCAATAGCCAATTCGAACCGGTGAAATGGCATGTGCGCACGCTGCTCAAAGACCTCGACAGTGCCGTGAAATTTTCCCGCGAACAGGGTTCGGCCACGCCACTCAGTGGGTTGGCAGCACAGCTGATGCGGCTGCATGGAAGCCAGGGGTTCCTGGAAAAAGATCCGTCGACGTTAGTGCAGATGTACCGCGAGCCAGACTAAGCCTCAGGCGATTTGTTCGTAGGGGATTTCGAATTCCGGCTGCAAGGCTGGAAGGCCGAACGCTGCCCGGGCCGCGTCGCAATCCACATTCGCCTCGCCATTTTCCCAGGACGCTTCGAACTCACGGCAAGTGCTGGAACGTTCGTTGTAAATCGAGCATTTGACCTCACTGCCCACGTCCCCCACCAGGCCGATGCAGCGGGTGGGTTTGCAGTCGGTGCCGAGCATCGCTACCCGACTGGGGCTGATCGACGCAACCAGGTCGTCAGGCACCGTTCCCCCGGCCGAGGTGCATTCACCCCAGAAAAAAGACACACGGAAATGAGAACAGCAGGCACCGCAATTCAGGCATGGGCTGACATCGGACATGGGGCGTTTTTCTAAGGATGAGTGGGCGCGCGGGGGAGCGGACAGGGTCGCTATTCTAGGCTTCGCTACGGGCTTTGGAAGGGGGGGGCGAAAGGTATTTTTCAATGACGGGTGGCTCCGTGAAAATACGGCCTGATACCCGTGAATCCTGGGCCTGGCGATCAGCAAGGCTGCTTGGATGCCATGAACTGATATCAGCCTTACAAATAATGACAGACAGTGTTGGCAGGCCTGTCTAGATTGACGGTTCCGGGGACAGTGAGACCCCAATAACAAGAAAAAGAGACGGACCCATGCAGAACTCGACCCAAGCGGCGAATGCCTGGCGCATTCTGTTCCTGTTGTTTCTGGCCAACCTGTTCAACTTCTTCGATCGCACCATCCCCGCCATCATCATCGAGCCGATCCGCATGGAATGGCACCTCAGTGACTTTCAGCTGGGGATCGTCGGCACCGCTTTCACCCTCGTTTATGCCATAGCCGGCCTGCCTCTGGGGCGGATGGCCGATACCGGTTCGCGCAGCAAATTGATGGGTTGGGGCCTGGCGGTATGGAGCGGGCTGACGGCGGTCAATGGGCTGGTGGGCAGCTTCTGGAGTTTCCTGATCGTGCGCATGGGCGTCGGTATCGGTGAAGCCAGTTATGCACCCGCCGCCAACTCGCTGATCGGCGATTTGTTTCCGGCACATCGCCGGGCGCGGGCGATGGGCATCTTTATGCTGGGTCTGCCCTTGGGATTGCTGCTGGCTTTCTTTACCATCGGCGCAATGGTCAAGGCGTTCGACAGCTGGCGTGCACCGTTCTTTATCGCGGCGGTGCCGGGGTTGATCCTGGCGATCTTCATGTTCTTCATCAAGGAGCCGAAACGCGGCGCAGCAGAAACGGTGCAGGTGTCCCAGGAACGCATAGACCGGCCGATCCGTCGGGTGCTGGCAGTACCGACTTTCCTGTGGCTGGTGATGGCGGGTCTGTGTTTCAACTTTGCGACCTACGCCTGCAATTCATTCCTGGTGCCGATGCTGCAGCGCTACTTTCTGATGCCATTGCAGGAGGCTGCAGTGGCCACGGGTGTGATCGTCGGCGTCACCGGCCTGTTCGGTCTGACGCTCGGTGGCTTGGTCGCGGACAAGATTCACCAGCGGGTGGCCAACGGGCGGCTGTTGTTCGCAGCCTTCAGCCTGATTATCTCGACCCTGTGCACGGCGTGGGCGCTGCATGCCGGGCGAATCGAGATCGGCGTGTTTGTGGCGGTCTTCAGTGTGGGCTGGTTATTTGCCTATAACTTCTACACCTGCGTCTACACCGCGATTCAGGACGTGGTCGAGCCACGCTTGCGGGCCACGGCGATGGCGCTGTTCTTTGCCGGGCTGTATTTGCTGGGCGGAGGTTTGGGGCCAGTGGTGGTGGGCGGTTTGTCCGACCACTTTGCGCACACGGCGATGCTGGCGGCCGGTGCCGAGCAGATGACCGAGGCATTCAAGGCGGTCGGCCTGCATGACGCCATGTACCTGATCCCTGTGGCGTTGTTCTTAACCATGGTGTTTCTGTTTATTGCATCGCAGTGCTTTGTGCGGGATGCGAAGCGGATGAAGGAAGGGTTGGTGGCGGTGGTTGAGCCGGGAGTTGCTGTGGCGACTGCCTAAAGATGTTCAAGGGAGTTTTCACTTTTGGTTTTTGTCTGCTACCCGCTTAGGGGTGGCAGACATTATCAGGCCAATCACGCCCAAAAAAAGAATGACCCCGATGATACTGTTTAATGTCTCTAGCACAAATAAACCAATCACGAGTATTCCTAGAAGTGAGGAAAGTAATAGGGCGGAATGTGTAATAAAAAAAATAAGTAGTCTTACAGGAAATGATTTGGATTTTGTAAAAAACGATAAAAAAATGCCTGCGCTCGAAAGTATGATGGCTGGAATGCCTATGGATATCAGTGCTATCGTCGACAGTAATACAACGGATAGGCCAGAGGTGTCGGAAAGATCTTTTGAGTTTGGAGGGAGCTGGATTGCTGCATGAAACAAGGAAAACCAGGCGGCAATGAATAGTACAAATGAAGTTAGTAGTCGTTGGTATGGACGCATGGAGTGTTGCTCCTGTTATATGGATTGGTCGCCGTTGTGTGCGCGACCAATTTTACTTCTAAGAATAACATCCCAGATTGTAATGTGTTCTTGATAGGGGGTTAGCGTTCTATTGTGATCACATTCGTCCCCTTAATGGCTATTTGGTAGGGTTGGGCGTTTAAGTATTTTTCAACGGCGGCAAGAACGCGGGTGGCACTTTCACCTATTGCACTGCGAAAATCGCTTGGGTTAGCGTCGTAGATGTCATTGTAAGATCGAGCGCCTCCATTGAAGGACAATTTGCCGCTTTCATGTTTCATGATTGTGCCTTCAATTTTTAAAGTGATATTGCCAAGCCACATCTCGGTGAGAAAAGAGTTTGAGCCGGTATTGTACGGTACCTTATCTAGAACAATTGCTGTTTGCCCCGTCGGAGCATTGATGAGCGCCGATTCCAGCATTGGTATCGTTGTACTAGAGAGTTTCAAACCCAAACTGTTGATATTCGTTTCAGCAGTAGCTCCTTTTCCAAAAAGGAAATGGCCAAAGGCGGCAAATACAGTGTATGCGATCCATAAACCCCACCTTCTAAGAAGTGGGCTTTATGTTTACCGTGGCATCTCTGGCGAGCAGTTCCATGGCAGCAAGGCTTCGTAG
>NZ_JAVDUA010000038.1:0-62543 GCF_031456105.1 Pseudomonas sp. BE134
CTGACCTCAACTTCTCGAACCGCCCGGTGCGGACCCGCATGCCGGGTGGTGTGGCAGGGGCGCGGCCAGATGGCCGCCTCCTATGCCGATTTTTTACACGCGCCTAAAAAAAGTAAGCAAAAAAACGCTCGCCCCGAGCGTCCGGCCCCTCGCTAGGGCTCGGCGTACCTTCGCTCCGGTATCCATCCGGGGATACTGCCCTCCGGTCGGCTTCGCTTCGACCTACATGCAGCGTGTTCGACTGCGTCGAACGGCGCTGCGCGCCACTCCCCGGATGCACACCTCCACTCAGCCTCCCGAAGGGGCGGGTGAATCAAGATCAAAAGCTGCAGGCGAGCTAACGCTCGGCCTGTTGAGTGGTGAAGGGCGGGTGTACGCCGATGCCCTGTAGGAGCTGTCGAGTGAAACGAGGCTGCGATCTTTTGAACTGGCTGGCTGTGGCTTTAGATCTTGCTTCTGCTTTTGATCTTTTGCCCCTTCGGCAGGCCGAGTGGAGGTGTTCATCAGGGGATCAGGCGCGTAGCGCCGTTCGGCGAAGCCGAACACATCGAGAGGAGGTCGTAGCGAAGCAGAGCGTAGGCGATGTCCCCTGATGGATACCGTAGCGAGGGAACACTGAGCCTTGGCGAAGTGCCGTACGCCGGGGCAAAGCCTTTTGCTTACTTTTCGGCGCCTGGAAAAGTGAGTCGCTGTAAGAGCGAAACCCTAAGCAGCCGTTACCGCAGCAACGGATATACACCCAAAACCCAAGAACCCAAAACCCCACCAAATCGCAGACAAACAAAAACGCCCGGCATAAACCGGGCGTTTTGTATTGACTTGATTAGCGAGCGCGGTAAGTGATGCGCCCTTTGCTCAAGTCATAGGGCGTCAGCTCGACGCGCACTTTGTCACCGGTAAGAATACGGATGTAGTTCTTGCGCATCTTGCCGGAGATATGCGCGGTTACGACGTGCCCATTTTCCAACTCCACACGAAACATGGTGTTGGGCAGGGTGTCGACGACAGTGCCTTCCATTTCGAAGCTGTCTTCTTTCGACATGCAGTAAAGCCCTCGGTGTCCAATGAATGGCCCGGTGCAACTGCGCCAGGCAAAAGCGGCGTGCATTGTGCCCGAAAAATGGGGTTTAAGCCAAGGGGTTCTAGTTCAGGATGACCCAGCGTTGATTAATCAGCAGCTCAATAGGCCGATATTGGGTCTTGTAGCTCATCTTTTTGCAGTTTTTGATCCAGTAGCCGAGGTAGACGGCCTCCAGCCCGAGGCGGCGCGTCTCGCCAATCTGCCAAAGAATCGCGTAGCGCCCCAGGCTGCGGCGTTCTTCGCCGGGTTCGTAAAAGGTATACACCGCCGACAGACCGTTCGGCAGTAAGTCGGTGACGGCCACTGCCAGCAGCCGTCCTTCGAGACGAAATTCGTAGAAGCGCGAGAATGGCAAGTCGCGCACCAGGAAGGTTGCGAACTGATCACGGCTCGGCGGGTACATGTCGCCATCGGCGTGACGCTGTTCGATATAGCGCTGATAGAGGCCAAAATACTCTTCAGTGAATTGTGCCCGGGCCGGGCGAACCTGCAGGTCGGCATTGCGTTTGAAAATGCGTTTCTGTTGGCGATTGGGGGTGAATTGCCCCACAGGGATACGCGCCGGAACACACGCATTGCAGTTTTGGCAATGTGGCCGGTAAAGATGATCGCCACTGCGACGAAAACCCATTTCAGACAAATCTGCATAGACATGCACATCCATGGGCTGGCTAGGGTCGAGAAACAGGGTCGTGGCCTGTTCATCTGGCAGATAGCTGCAAGAGTGGGGCTGAGTGGCATAGAACTTCAAGCGCGCCAGCTCGGTCATGATCAACCCTCGGGATAAGCTTTGAATTAAGTGTAAGCCAAGCGCGCAAAAGTCGCTCAGCAAACCCAGGTTGCGCGACTGGGCTGATCCAGATGCTGCGCGAGATAGCCAGCAAATTCGCGGCGAGGAATCGCCCTTGCGCCAAGGCTGTGCAGATGATCGGTCGGCATCTGGCAGTCAATCAGCACAAAACCCGAGTCTTTCAGATGACGCACCAGGGTGGCAAAGCCATATTTGGACGCGTTGTCGGCCCGGCTGAACATGGACTCGCCGAAAAACAGCTGACCCATCGCCAGGCCGTACAGCCCGCCGACCAGTTCGTCCTGGTCCCAGACTTCCACTGAGTGCGCGTGACCACGCCTGTGCAGTTCTATGTAAGCGTCCTGCATGGCCTGGGTGATCCAGGTGCCGTCGGCGTAATCGCGCGGTGCGGCGCAGGCGCGGATGACGGCGGCGAAATCCTGATCGAAGGTCACTTGATAGCGCTGTTGACGGAGCAATTTGCCCAGGCTTCGGGAAACATGCAGCTCGTCGGGAAACAGCACCGTGCGCGGATCCGGCGACCACCAGAGAATTGGCTGGCCTTCGGAGAACCACGGAAAACAACCGTGGCGATAGGCCTGAATCAGACGGTCGGCGGACAGATCGCCACCCGCAGCCAGCAGCCCGTTGGGGTCGCGCATGGCTTTTTCCAGCGGAGGGAAGGTCAGGGTATTGCGTTGTAACCAAGTCAGCATGGCATCCGGGCTTGCAGAAGGGGAGGGTGGTGGCGGGCTGGTGCGCCCGCCTTGAAGTGTGCCGTTAAACGCCGGGAATGTCGTCGAGGTATTTTTCGGCGTCCAGCGCGGCCATGCAGCCGGCCCCGGCCGACGTGACGGCCTGGCGGTAAACATGATCGGCAACATCGCCGGCGGCAAACACGCCGGGGATGGCGGTGGCAGTGGCGTCGCCTTCGTTGCCGCTTTTGACCCGCAGATAACCGTCGTGCATGGGCAGTTGATTGACAAACAGGTCGGTGTTGGGTTTGTGGCCGATGGCGATGAACACCCCGGACAGTGCCAATTCGCGGGTTTCTCCGGTCTGACTGTCGCGCAGGCGGGCACCGGTCACGCCAGTGGCATCGCCCAGCACTTCATCCAGATTCTGATTCCAGTGCAGGCGAATGTTGCCATTGGCGGCTTTTTCGAAAAGTTTGTCCTGGAGGATCTTTTCCGAGCGCAATTTATCGCGGCGATGAATCAGATGGACTTCCTTGGCGATGTTCGACAGGTACAAGGCTTCTTCGACGGCGGTATTGCCGCCGCCGACCACTGCCACCACCTGATTGCGATAAAAGAACCCGTCGCAGGTCGCGCAGGCCGAAACGCCTTTGCCGGCGAACGTTTCCTCCGAAGGCAGCCCCAGGTATTGCGCCGAAGCGCCGGTGGCGATAATCAGGGCGTCACAGGTGTAGGTGCCGCCGTCGCCGATGAGTTCGAAGGGGCGCTGTTGCAACTTGGCGGTATGGATGTGGTCGTAGACGATCTCTGTGTCAAAGCGTTCGGCGTGTTGTTGCATGCGTTCCATCAGCACCGGGCCGGTGAGGCCTTCGACGTCGCCGGGCCAGTTGTCGACTTCGACGGTGGTGGTGAGCTGGCCACCTGCCTGTATGCCGGTAATGACAACGGGTTTGAGGTTGGCGCGGGCGGCATAAACGGCTGCGCTGTAACCGGCGGGGCCGGAACCCAGAATGATCAGGCGTGAATGCTTCGCTTCGCTCATAAAAACACCTCATAAGCCTTTGTCACGAAAGAGAATGCATGCTCAAATTGACCGCATGCCATGGTGCTTTTGGCTATGCTACATCCAGCGCCTCAAGCATGGCATCGGGCGGGCAAACCCGTACAATGCCTGCGTGCAAGGTGGGGTGTAACAAAATAAGCAGTGCGCTCCGTGTTTATAAAACACCGGGTGCAGTGTTAAAAGTAGTCCCGGTTACGCCTGTTAACTTTTTTACCTGCCTGGATTGGGCAGTTTTTTATAGTCATTCAACAGATGGACGCGCCCCAGGCGCAGGAAAAGTAACGTTTTGAAGAAATCCACCGCAGCACCCAAAACAGTCGTTCCGCTCTGGCGCCAGCATTTGCACTACCGGCTCAAGGAAGGTGCATTGATCGCCATTGGCGCCTTGTGCCTGTTCCTGATGATGGCCTTGCTGACTTACGGCAAGGACGATCCGGGCTGGAGCCATAACAGCAAGATCGATGACGTGCAGAATTTCGGCGGCCCCGCCGGTTCTTACAGCGCCGACATCCTGTTCATGGTGCTGGGTTACTTCGCCTACATCTTCCCGTTGTTGCTCGCGGTCAAGGTCTATCAGATCTTCCGTCAGCGCCACGAGCCATGGCAGTGGAGCGGCTGGCTGTTCTCCTGGCGCCTGATTGGCCTGGTGTTCCTGGTGCTGTCGGGTGCTGCGCTGGCGCACATACATTTCCATGCCGCCACCGGCCTGCCGGCGGGTGCCGGCGGTGCGCTGGGTGAAAGCCTCGGCGATCTGGCCAGGAACGCGCTGAACGTCCAGGGCAGCACCTTGCTCTTCATCGCTCTGTTCCTGTTCGGTCTGACGGTGTTTACCGACCTGTCGTGGTTCAAGGTGATGGACCTCACCGGCAAGATCACCCTCGACCTGTTCGAACTGTTCCAGGGCGCGGCCAATCGCTGGTGGGCGGCCCGCAACGAACGCAAGCAACTGGTGGCGCAACTGCGTGAGGTTGACGACCGCGTGCATGAGGTGGTCGCACCCACCGTCACCGACAAGCGCGAGCAGGCCAAGGTCAAGGAACGCCTGATCGAACGTGAGCAAGCCCTGAGCAAGCACATGTCGGAACGCGAGAAGCAGGTTCCGCCCGTTATTGCCCCTGCGCCGCCAAAACCGGCCGCACCGAGCCAGCGTGTGGAAAAAGAGAAACAGGCTCCGTTGTTCGTCGACAGCGCCGTGGAAGGCACCTTGCCGCCGATCTCGATTCTCGACCCCGCGGAAAAGAAACAACTCAATTACTCGCCCGAATCCCTGGCTGCGGTTGGCCATTTGCTGGAAATCAAGCTCAAGGAATTTGGCGTCGAAGTCTCGGTGGACTCGATTCACCCAGGCCCGGTGATTACCCGTTACGAAATTCAGCCGGCCGCAGGCGTTAAGGTCAGCCGCATCTCCAACCTGGCGAAAGACCTGGCGCGCTCCCTGGCCGTGACCAGCGTGCGTGTGGTTGAAGTGATTCCGGGCAAGACTACCGTCGGTATCGAGATCCCGAACGAAGACCGGCAGATCGTGCGCTTCTCCGAAGTGCTGTCGACCCCCGAGTACGACAACTTCAAGTCGCCGGTCACCCTGGCCCTCGGTCACGATATCGGCGGCAAGCCGGTCATCACCGACCTGGCAAAAATGCCGCACTTGCTGGTGGCCGGTACCACCGGTTCCGGTAAGTCGGTGGGTGTGAACGCGATGATCCTGTCGATCCTGTTCAAGTCTGGCCCGGAAGACGCCAAGCTGATCATGATCGACCCGAAGATGCTTGAACTGTCGATCTACGAAGGCATTCCGCACCTGCTGTGCCCGGTTGTGACCGATATGAAGGACGCGGCCAACGCCCTGCGCTGGAGCGTGGCGGAGATGGAGCGTCGCTACAAACTGATGGCGAAGATGGGCGTACGTAACCTGTCCGGCTTCAACGCCAAGGTCAAGGAAGCCCAGGACGCCGGCACGCCACTGACCGATCCGCTGTACAAGCGCGAAAGCATTCACGACGAAGCTCCGCTGCTGACCAAGCTGCCAACCATCGTCGTGGTCGTCGACGAATTCGCCGACATGATGATGATCGTCGGCAAGAAGGTTGAAGAACTGATTGCCCGTATCGCCCAGAAGGCCCGTGCCGCCGGTATCCACTTGATCCTCGCCACCCAGCGTCCGTCGGTGGACGTGATCACCGGTCTGATCAAGGCGAATATCCCGACGCGCATGGCGTTCCAGGTGTCGAGCAAGATCGACTCCCGGACCATCATCGACCAGGGTGGCGCCGAGCAGCTGTTGGGTCACGGTGACATGCTCTACATGCCGCCGGGCACCAGTCTGCCGATTCGTGTTCACGGAGCGTTCGTGTCCGATGACGAGGTTCACCGCGTGGTGGAGGCCTGGAAACTGCGCGGCGCGCCGGAATACAACGACGACATCCTCGCCGGTGTCGAAGAGGCCGGCAGCGGCTTTGAGAATGGCGGTGGTGGTGGCGATGATGATGCCGAAACCGATGCGCTCTACGACGAGGCGGTGCAGTTCGTACTGGAAAGCCGTCGTGCGTCCATTTCTGCGGTTCAGCGCAAACTGAAAATCGGCTACAACCGCGCCGCGCGCATGATCGAAGCCATGGAAATGGCCGGGGTCGTGACGTCCATGAACACCAACGGTTCGCGTGAAGTCCTGGCCCCGGGCCCGGTGCGCGACTGATTTGAATTGAATAGGGAGGCGCACACACGCCGCCCGATCCCCCACGAATGTTATGAGGACTCCCATGCGTCTTATCCGCATGCTGTTGCTGCCGGTACTGGCTTTGACCACGCTCTCGGCCCACGCCGATGACAAGGATGTGGCGCGCCTGACCCAATTGCTGGAAAAATCCCAGACATTGACTGCGCGTTTTTCCCAGCTGACCCTCGATGGCAGCGGTACCCAGTTGCAGGAAACCGCTGGCGACATGTCGCTGCAGCGCCCGGGCCTGTTCTACTGGCACACCAATCCGCCGGCCGAGCAGACTATGGTCTCCGATGGCAAAAAGGTCACCCTGTGGGATCCGGACCTGGAGCAGGCCACTATCAAGACCCTCGACATGCGCCTGACTCAGACCCCGGCGTTGCTGCTGTCCGGTGACGTGTCCAAGATCAGCCAGAGCTTTGACATCAGCGCCAAGGAAGCCGGCGGTGTGATCGACTTCACCCTGAAGCCGAAAACCAAGGACACCCTGTTCGACAGCCTGCGCCTGTCGTTCCGCAACGGTCTGGTCAATGACATGCAATTGATCGACAGCGTCGGTCAGCGCACCAATATTCTGTTCACCGGTGTGAAGGCCAACGAACCGATCCCTGCATCCAAATTCAAGTTCGATATCCCCAAGGGTGCGGACGTGATCCAGGAGTAACGCCGCTTAATTAAACTGTGGGAGCGAGGCTGCTCGCGAAGAGGGAGTGTCAGTGCCATCAATGTTGTCTGACACGCCGCTTTCGCGAGCAGGCTCGCTCCCACAGGGTCCTGCAGTGTTCAAATAGTGAGGTTTCGCAAGTAGTGATGGACCTGTTTCGCAGCGCCCCGATCGCTCAGCCCTTGGCCGCCCGCCTGCGTGCGGCCAATCTGGACGAGTACGTCGGTCAGGAACACCTGCTGGCTCGCGGCAAGCCGTTGCGCGAAGCCCTGGAGCAGGGTGCCCTGCATTCGATGATTTTCTGGGGCCCGCCGGGCGTGGGCAAAACCACCCTGGCGCGGCTGCTGGCAGAAGTCTCGGATGCGCACTTCGAAACGGTCTCGGCGGTGCTGGCGGGTGTGAAGGAAATCCGTCAGGCGGTGGAAATCGCCAAGCAACAGGCCGGTCAGTACGGCAGGCGCACCATTTTGTTTGTCGATGAAGTGCACCGCTTCAACAAGTCCCAGCAGGATGCCTTCCTGCCGTACGTTGAAGACGGCACGCTGATTTTCATCGGCGCGACCACCGAAAACCCCTCGTTCGAACTCAATAACGCATTGCTCTCCCGGGCCCGCGTCTATGTGCTCAAGAGCCTCGACGAAGCGGCCCTGCGCAAGTTGGTGCATCGCGCACTGACCGAAGAGCGTGGCCTGGGCAAGCGGCAACTGACCCTCAGCGATGAAGGCTTCCAGATGCTGTTGTCCGCCGCCGATGGCGATGGCCGACGGCTGCTGAATCTGCTGGAAAATGCCTCGGACCTGGCCGAAGACAACAGCGAGATCGGCGTCGATCTGCTGCAAAGTCTGCTCGGGGATACCCGTCGACGTTTCGACAAGGGCGGCGAAGCGTTTTACGACCAGATTTCCGCACTGCATAAATCCGTACGCGGCTCCAACCCCGATGGCGCGCTGTATTGGTTCGCGCGGATGATTGACGGCGGTTGCGACCCGCTGTACCTGGCCCGGCGCGTGGTGCGCATGGCCAGCGAAGACATCGGCAACGCCGACCCCCGCGCCCTGAGTCTGTGCCTGGCGGCGTGGGAAGTGCAGGAGCGCCTCGGCAGCCCCGAAGGTGAATTGGCGGTGGCCCAGGCCATTACGTATCTGGCCTGCGCGCCGAAAAGCAACGCGGTATACATGGGCTTCAAGGCCGCGATGCGCAGCGCCACCGAGCACGGTTCGCTGGAAGTGCCGCTGCACCTGCGCAACGCCCCGACCAAATTGATGAAACAACTCGGTTATGGCGACGAATACCGTTACGCCCACGATGAGCCGGATGCCTACGCGGCGGGCGAAGATTATTTCCCGGAAGCACTCGAACCGCAGCCGTTCTATCAGCCGGTACCACGGGGTCTGGAGCTGAAGATCGGCGAGAAGCTCAATCACCTCGCCCAACTTGACCGTTTAAGCCCCCGGCAGCGGAGAAAATAGTGATTCCATTGGTCATCGCGGTGTCCATCGGTGGTGTTGCCGGCACGCTGTTGCGGTTCGCAACCGGAAACTGGATCAACGCTAATTGGCCACGGCACTTCTATACGGCTACGCTGGCCGTTAATATCGTGGGCTGTTTGCTGATCGGCGTTCTATACGGTCTGTTTTTGATACGCCCGGAGGTGCCGTTTGAGGTGCGTGCCGGGTTGATCGTCGGCTTCCTCGGAGGACTGACGACTTTTTCATCCTTTTCACTGGATACGGTGCGCTTGCTGGAAAGCGGGCAAGTGCCGCTGGCTTTGGGCTATGCGGCGCTCAGCGTATTCGGCGGGCTGCTTGCCACCTGGGCCGGCCTGTCCTTGACCAAACTTTGATAAACGAGAAACCGACATGCTCGATTCCAAACTGTTACGTAGCAACCTTCAGGACGTAGCGGACCGCCTGGCATCCCGTGGCTACACGCTGGATGTTGCGCGCATCGAAGCGCTGGAAGAACAGCGCAAGACCGTCCAGACCCGCACCGAAGCACTGCAGGCTGAGCGTAATGCCCGTTCCAAATCCATCGGTCAGGCCAAGCAGCGCGGCGAAGACATCGCGCCACTGATGGCGGACGTCGAGCGCATGGCCAGCGAATTGAGCGCCGGTAAAGCCGAGCTGGACGCAATCCAGACCGATCTGGATTCGATCCTGCTGGGCATTCCGAACCTGCCGCACGAATCGGTGCCGATTGGCGACGACGAAGACGGCAACGTCGAAGTACGCCGCTGGGGCACCCCGACAGCGTTCGACTTCCCGGTTCAGGACCACGTCGCCCTGGGCGAGAAATTCGGCTGGCTGGACTTCGAAACCGCCGCCAAGCTGTCCGGCGCGCGTTTCGCCTTGCTGCGAGGCCCGATTGCCCGTCTGCACCGCGCCCTGGCGCAGTTCATGATCAACCTGCACGTCACCGAGCACGGTTACGAAGAGGCTTACACACCTTATCTGGTCCAGGCCCCTGCACTGCAAGGCACTGGTCAACTGCCGAAATTCGAAGAAGACCTGTTCAAGATCACTCGCGAAGGCGAAGCCGATCTGTACCTGATCCCGACTGCCGAAGTGTCGCTGACCAACATCGTCGCGGGCGAAATCGTCGATTCGAAACTGCTGCCGATCAAGTTCGTCGCCCACACTCCATGTTTCCGCAGTGAAGCCGGCGCGTCGGGTCGTGACACCCGCGGCATGATCCGCCAGCACCAGTTCGACAAAGTGGAAATGGTCCAGATCGTTGAGCCATCGACGTCGATGGAAGCGCTGGAAGGCCTGACCGCCAACGCCGAGAAAATCCTGCAACTGCTTGAGCTGCCTTACCGCACCCTGGCGCTGTGCACCGGCGACATGGGCTTCAGCGCAGTCAAGACTTACGACCTGGAAGTGTGGATTCCGAGCCAGGAAAAGTACCGCGAGATTTCGTCGTGCTCCAACTGCGGCGATTTCCAGGCCCGTCGTATGCAAGCGCGTTTCCGCAACCCGGAAACCGGCAAGCCTGAGCTGGTTCACACCCTGAACGGTTCCGGCCTGGCGGTCGGTCGTACCCTGGTGGCCGTGGTGGAAAACTATCAGCAAGCCGACGGTTCGATCCGTGTGCCTGAAGTCCTGAAGCCATACATGGGTGGCCTTGAGGTCATCGGCTAAATGAACTATCTGCCGCTGTTTCACAACCTGCGCGGCAGTCGTGTGTTGGTCGTCGGTGGGGGGGAAATTGCCTTGCGCAAATCCCGCCTGCTGGCCGATGCCGGTGCGCTGCTGCGGGTGGTTGCACCTGAAATCGAACCGCAACTGCGCGAACTGGTGGCCGGCAGCGGTGGCGAGTGTGTGTTGCGCGGTTATGCCGAGACGGATCTGGACGGTTGCGGGCTGATCATTGCCGCCACCGATGACGAGGCGTTGAACGCGCAAGTTTCCGCCGATGCCCATCGGCGCTGTGTACCGGTCAACGTCGTGGACGCGCCGGCCCTGTGCAGCGTGATCTTTCCGGCGATTGTCGATCGGTCCCCGTTGATTATTGCGGTGTCCAGCGGCGGCGATGCGCCGGTGCTGGCACGGTTGATCCGCGCCAAGATTGAAACCTGGATACCGTCCACCTACGGCCAACTGGCGGGTCTGGCGGCGCGTTTTCGCCATCAGGTCAAAGGTCTGTTTCCGGATGTGCAGCAGCGTCGCGGATTCTGGGAGGACGTATTCCAAGGCCCGATCGCTGACCGGCAACTGGCCGGGCAGGGTGCCGAAGCCGAGCGACTGTTGCAGGCGAAAATCGACGGCGAAGCGGATGTCACGACCGGCGAGGTGTATTTGGTTGGTGCAGGGCCGGGTGATCCCGACCTGTTGACGTTCCGTGCCTTGCGCCTGATGCAGCAAGCCGACGTGGTGCTGTATGACCGCCTGGTGGCCCCGGCGATTCTGGAGCTGTGCCGTCGCGATGCCGAGCGGGTCTATGTCGGCAAGCGCCGCGCCGATCACGCGGTGCCACAGGATCAGATCAACCAGCAATTGGTGGACCTGGCGAAACAGGGCAAGCGGGTTGTGCGGCTGAAGGGCGGTGATCCGTTCATCTTTGGTCGCGGCGGCGAAGAAATCGAAGAACTGGCGGCCCAGGGCATCCCGTTCCAGGTGGTGCCGGGTATCACGGCCGCCAGCGGTTGCGCGGCGTATGCCGGGATTCCGCTGACTCACCGTGATTATGCGCAGTCGGTGCGGTTTATAACCGGGCATTTGAAGGACGGCTCCTCCGATTTGCCGTGGGCCGACCTGGTCGCGCCGGCGCAGACGCTGGTGTTCTACATGGGCCTGGTGGGCTTGCCGGTCATCTGCGAACAGTTGATCAAGCACGGTCGCGGGGCGGATACCCCGGCGGCGTTGATTCAGCAGGGCACCACGGTCAATCAGCGGGTGTTTACCGGCACGCTGGCGGATTTGCCACGGTTGGTGGCGGAGCATGAAGTGCATGCGCCGACATTGGTGATTGTCGGGGAAGTGGTGCAACTGCGCGAGAAACTGGCGTGGTTCGAGGGTGCTCAGGCGAAGGTCTGAGTCACTGATCGTTCCCACGCTCCGCGTGGGAATGCCGCCAGGGACGCTCCGCGTTCCGCTTCAAGGGTGACGCAGAGCGTCACGGGATGCATTCCCACGCGGAGCGTGGGAACGATCACCTGTCAGGCCCTGCGCCAAACCCCTTTACCGATCAACCGTTCCCGATCATGCGGTGCAGTGAAATCCTGCTCCGGCCCTTTCGGCACCACTCCGGTAGGATTGATGGTCTTGTGGCTGCCATAGTAGTGGTTCTTGATGTGCTCAAAATCCACCGTCTCGGCAATCCCCGGCCACTGATAAATCTCCCGCAGCCAGTTCGACAGATTCGGATAATCGGCAATCCGCCGCAGGTTGCACTTGAAGTGCCCGTGGTACACCGCGTCAAAACGAATCAGCGTGGTGAACAGCCGAATATCCGCTTCGGTCAGGTATTCACCGGTCAGGTAACGATTGGCGCTTAACAACTGCTCCAGTTGATCCAGTTCTTCAAACAAGCCATCAAACGCTTCTTCATAAGCCTGTTGCGAGGTCGCAAACCCGGCGCGATACACGCCGTTGTTCACCGCCGGGTAAATCCGTTCGTTCAACGCATCGATCTCACCGCGCAGGGGCGCCGGGTAGAAATCCAGGTCGTTGCCGGTCAGGTCGTCGAATGCGCTGTTGAACATGCGGATGATCTCCGCCGATTCATTGTTGACGATGCGATTCTGTTGTTTGTCCCACAGCACCGGTACCGTGACGCGGCCGGTGTAGTCGGCAGTATCGGCGGTGTAGCGCTGATGCATGAAGTCGAGATGATCGAGTTTGTCGCCGGTGGAGCCCAGGCTCTGGTCGAAGGTCCAGCCGTTTTCCAGCATCAGCCAACTGACTACCGACACGTCGATCAGGCTTTCGAGGCCTTTGAGTTTGCGCAGGATCAATGTGCGGTGCGCCCACGGACAGGCCAGCGACACGTAGAGGTGATAACGGCCCGCTTCAGCGGCAAAGCCACTGACCCCCGTCAGACCTGGCTCGCCGTTGGTGGTCACCCAGTTGCGGCGCTGCGCCTGTTCACGCTGAAACGCGCCGTCCTTGCTGCTTTCGTACCACTGGTCATGCCAGCGACCTTCAACTAACAAACCCATGTTCAGGACTCCTCAACCGATAAGCGTTGGAGAGGAGTTTATTCGGATAGGTTCGATAAAAAAGCGCAAAGGTTGAAGGGTTATGATCGATTAAATTGATCTATCGCGAGCGTCCCAGTACTTCTGGGCCGTTTCGAACGCCTGATCACGGGACTGACCGAGCCCACGCAACGCCAGGGCCATGGTCGAAATCAGGGCCATTTGCGGGTAGCTGTCGACCACGTCACCGCGCCAGACCGCCTTCAAATGCTCAGGGTCGAGCGCGGCAGGTTTGACGTGACGCTGGGCCGACATTTGAGGCCATTCTTCGTCCCAGCTTTCACCGCCCGTGGTGCCATACAGGTGACTGTCGGCGTCCGGGTTGATCTCGATCTCGCCGCCATCGCCCTTGACCACAATCGCTGTGTCGCCCAGCAAGCCGCTGGCATCGCGGTGCACGGCCTGGTAGCCGGGGTGGAAAATACTTTGCAGGCCGCAACGAGCCCCTAACGGATTGAGGATGCGCGTGAGGGAGTGGATTGGTGAGCGCAGGCCCAGGGTATTGCGCAGGTCGATCATGCGCTGCAGTTGCGGCGCCCAATCCACCAGCGGCATGAACGCCAGGCCGCCGTTATCCAGCGCCGCACCCACCTGTTGCCAGTCGCGACACAGGGGAATGTTCAGTCCTTCCAGCAGCTGTTCGCTGTACAGTCGCCCGGCCGTGTGCGCGCCGGCACCGTGCATGAAAATCCGTACGCCGTTCTGCGCCAGGCACTTGGCCGCCAGCAGGTACCACGGCAGGTGACGCTTCTTGCCGGCATAGGTCGGCCAGTCCAGATCGACATTCAAGACAGGAGCCTGCAAACGTTCACGCAGGGCTTCAGTGAAGCCGGCCATTTCCTCGGCGCTTTCTTCCTTGTGCCGCAGCAGCATCAGAAATGCGCCGAGCTGGGTGTCTTCGACCTTGTCGTCGAGCACCATGCCCATGGCGTCGCGGGCTTCTTCGCGCGTCAGGTCGCGGGCGCCACGTTTGCCTTT
The DNA here is from genome assembly GCF_031456105.1 of Pseudomonas sp. BE134. Taxonomy (NCBI): domain Bacteria; kingdom Pseudomonadati; phylum Pseudomonadota; class Gammaproteobacteria; order Pseudomonadales; family Pseudomonadaceae; genus Pseudomonas; species Pseudomonas sp. BE134. Next base: position 13,689 of record NZ_JAVDUA010000038.1, read on the forward strand.
GCCGAGGATTCGCACAAACTGGGCGAACGGGTGCTCGGCGGGTGTTTCGAGGGTCAGCGCTGGAAAGTCGGTCATAAGCAATTCGTCGGTTTGGGCAGGCCCGCCAGTTTCGCGGCGAGTTTGGCAGGGGTGCCTTTGAACAATCGGTTCAGGTGCAGGCTGTTGCCTTTTTCCGGGCCGAGCTTCAACGCGGTGTATTTGATCAACGGGCGGGTGGCTGGCGACAACTGGTATTCGTTGTAGAAGCCGCGCAGCAGTTCGAGGATTTCCCAATGCTCAGGGCTCAACTCGATGTTTTCGGCTGCGGCCAGGGCACTGGCCACGTCGGCGGACCAGTCGCTCAATTCGACCAGGAACCCGTCCTTGTCCAACAAGACGGCGCGAGCGCCCACTGTCAGGGAGTTCATAGCCAACTGTTGACCTTGTCATGGTAAATCGACAACTCGACGAAGGCCGGGTAATCGATGGCCTTGGCCCAGTCGGGTATATCAATGGACCGGGCTTGAACATCTTCGGCCAGTACGAACAGTTGCAGGCCGCGAGTACTCAGCGTGCTGAAAGGCGCGGTACCCGGCTGGAGGGCATAGACCGCGTCGCCGCTCAGCAGCAGCGCATCACTGGCGCCGATCACGCGCAGGCAACTGGACAGGCGATCGTCGCCGAACGGGGAATGAGACAACACATGCAAAGTCGACATCAGAGGGTGATCACCTGGTCGTAACGGTCAATAAGGGCGGTGATGGCGTGGGCGGTCAGTACCCGGGCTTCTTCCAGTGAAAAACAGGAAGGGTCCAGCCCCCGTTCTGCGGCACTCTCGCCACAAACGAACAGCTCCTCGACACCGAACATCGGCAAGGCTTGCAGGTTGGCGCTGAGGTCTTTTTGTTGCAGCGCTTTGGCGTCCTGTTTCGCGGCGAGCTGGAACACCCCGTCATCGAGAAACAGCAGGCCGATCGGCAGATCGAAAGCACCGCCAGCGAGCACGATGTCCAGCGCTTCGCGGGCATTCGGCCCAGACCATGGCGCCTGACGGCTGATGATCAGCAAGGATTTAGCCATCTCACGCGCCCCCAAAACAGATCAAGCGGTCAGCGTCCTGCACCGCGTCATGCAACTGGCCGAGGCCGGACAACTCCCACGGAGCGCCCACGGCAACTGCGTCACGCTGATAACGCCCGGCTTCTTCCTCGTCCAGCACACCACGGCGCAGGGCGGCGGCGATACACACAACGCCGTCCAGTTGATGCTCGCCGACAAACGCACGCCATTGCTTGGGCAGGTCCAGTTCATCTTGCGGCGTGACTACACTGGCGGATGCGTTGTGGACACCGTCCTGATAGAAAAACAGCCGGACAATCTCATGCCCACCGGCCAACGCAGCCTGGGCGAACAGCAAGGCACGGCGCGAGGAGGGCGCATGGGCGGCGGAAAACAGCGCGATGGCGAACTTCATGGCGGACTCGATCAGCAAAACTGTGGCCATGATAAAGCTTTATCGACGGGGCGGCGAAGGGCGATTTCTCTTGGGACCGAGTTGCGGCCTTCGCGAGCAAGCCCGCTCCCACATTCGATTTCTGTCGATCACAAAATCATGATCCATCGCAAATCTAATGTGGGAGCGGGCTTGGTCGCGAAGGCTGCCTGTCAGGCAACATTAAAATCAGCGCGGCATATACCCCAACTGCCACCGCCGCGGAATTCTCAACGACACCACCCCCAGCACGCCCGCCAGCAAACCGCTGGCAAGCAGCGCCTTGAGCCCGAAATGATGTTCCAGTACCGCCCCAAGGACAGCTCCGGCAAACATCCCGGTCCACGGAATCAGCTGCACCTTCCAGCCATCGCGCCGCTCCCCGAGCAGCCAGCGGCCCAGCCCACGTCCGAAGCGCGAGAGAGCACCGGTGACATAGGTCAGGCCGACCGGCAGGCCGTTCACTTGCTCGACGGCGGCATTAAGCATGCCCATCGCGATGATCGCGGCCAGCAACGCGGGTAATTGTTCGTCAAAAGGCCAGATCGCTGCGGCGCACAGCAGCGCGGCGATGCTCAGCATCAACGGCAGCGCTCGTCGCCCGCCGAGGCGGCTGACGATAATGCCCAGGGCATTGCCCGCGATGAAGGTGGCCACGAGCAGCAGCAGTCGCCCGGTCAGCCCCAGATCGCCGACGCTGATGGCGACGGCGAGGCGGGTGGTGTTGCCGCTCATGAACGAGACGAAATCGCCGCTGGCCATGAAGCCGATGGCGTCGGTCATGCCGGCGAGTACCGAGAGCATGGCCACTAGCGTCATGCCGATACGCCCGCGCCACTTTTGTGTGTGCAGGTGGCCAGGGCTGGCGTGGGTTGAGGAGGTGGAAGGCAGCATCGGCGAGGGTACCCTTGAGCAGTGGTTATGGTTCTATCCCATACAGCTCGCAATAGTCCAGCCAGTCCATACCGGCCATCTCTGCGACTTCGATGTGCACTTCCCGGCGCTGGGCCTCGTAGTCCTCTGGTGTGGCAGCCGTCAGCTGCAGCGTCAGCTCCCAGGCGAACAGTCCCTGGCGTTCGGCTTCAGCTTCGAAGGCTTCATGCAGTCGCTCATCGCGGTACTGCGCCGAGGTCTCACCCTTGGCCTGGGCCAGCAGCGGGTTGAGGTTGTCGAGCTCATCGCGCAGTTCAGGGCGCTCATCGAGAAACTTCTTCAGCGCCTGCTCGTGTTGCTGATCGGTTGCCGCCATGGTCGCTCCTTGGGTTACGAAGATTGTTTCTTGCTAGCCTTGGCTGCTGCGGCCAGGCATTCGAGGGCGAATTGTTCGGTGTAGGTCATCTTGATCGGCGTGGTTTCGCCTTTGACGGTGCGTTCGCCGTCGAGGATGTAACGGATGCGCTTGTCGGTGACGCCAATGCGCTTGGCGATCCAGGACGGTGTCTGCCCGATCTGGCTGATCAGCTTGTCGGCGTATTCAGGGGTCGGTTTGTAGAATTCGGCGTTGGGTGTCATTGGGGCTTCCAGAAAAATGCGGCGTTTATGGCGCGACAGGGTGCGCGAATAGGTACGCGGTGTCGCGGTATAAATGAAGTAAAGCAGAACGAAACGCCGCGCCACGGTGATACAGTCCGCTTTTTCTTGATGAGCGAACGTAATGCGAATTGTGATGGTGGCGCTGGCTGTAACGTTGCTGGCGGGCTGCGCGGGCTCGGTGATGGACGATGCTCGCACCAAGACTCCGTACAAAACCCTGAAATCGACCAAGCCACATGCCATCGTGGCCGAGTGCGTGCAGTTTTCCTGGCAGGACGAAGCGGTGTTCGGTGTGGATGCTGCGGCCTATTTGGAGCCCGGTAAAAATGGCGGTTCGACGGTCTACACACGGTCGGCGGAATCCTTCGTGGACGTGACCCCCGACGCTTCCGGCACCGTGTTGAATTACTACGCGCAGCATGACGACTTCGTCGCCAAGCGCCGATTGGCGGCGTTGGCTACTTGCCTGTAAACATGAGCTGAGGCAGTACCCCTGTGGGAGCGAGCCTGCTCGCGATGGCGGTTATTCATTCAACATTGATGTCGACTGATCCACCGCTATCGCCGGCAAGCCGGTCTCGCTCCCACAGGGGGGCGTGTTTTGATTAATTGGTCAGGTGTTTCTGAAAAAAGTAGCGCTTGTGCCCCGGCGGGTAGTCGGCAATCTGGCCCAGCTCGCTGTAGCCGAGCCGTTTGTAGAACTCGGGCGCCTGAAACTCGAAGGTGTCCAGCCAGATCCCCACGCATTCCTTTTCCCGCGCCAGGTCTTCGGCCATCTGCATTAATTTCGAACCCATGCCTTGTCCCCGGGCCTGTTCAGGCACGGACAGCAGTTCGATGAACAACCACTGGTAGAAAAACCGCCCGTACAACCCGCCGAGAATCTCGCCGTTGTCGTCCCGTATCAGCAGCGCCAGCAGTTGCGCATTGGACGGGCCGGCCTGGGCCTCGTTATAGGCGCGCAGCGGCGTGAGGATGGCCTCGCGTTCTTCATCGGTGGGGTTTTGCGAGCGTTCGATTCGCAGGGTCATGAGCTACTTCCTTATGGCAATGAGTCTGGAGCCTATCGCGCTCCCGGCGATTGTTCTATCCCTCGACACCAGTGGAACCGTCGCCGTCGCGCGGATGTCTAGCCTAAACAGCGTCATTTCAGAGCGCGACCAATGAGGACACCCCGTGAATATTTTCGAAGCCTTGCGTGAAAGCCACGAGCGTCAACGCAGCTATGCCAAAGCGCTGATCAAAACCAGTGGTGACACCCCGGAGCGGGTCGAGGCTTACAAGCAGCTCAAGTCCGAACTTCAGGCCCATGAAACCGCCGAGGAACGCCATTTCTATATTCCGCTGATGGAGTTCGACAACGGCGTCGACCTGAGCCGCCACGCCATCGCCGAACACCACGAAATGGACGAGATGATGGAAGAGCTGGACGAGACCGAGATGTCCAGCCCGGCGTGGCTGGCAACCGCGAAAAAACTGAGCGAGAAGGTGCATCACCACCTGGAAGAGGAAGAGCAGAAGTTCTTCCAGATGGCAGGCAAGCTGCTCGATGACAAACAGAAAGAGACACTCGCCGGTCAGTATGAGAAGGAATACAAGGCGCAGCTGTCCTGAGCTCCGGGGGATGCCCGGCTTTTTCGTTTTCGCCTACCATGGCCGCCTCTGACGAAAAAAAGGATGCGCTGTCATGGCGAACACAGCCGAACGGGTCAACATCATCGAATCCCAGGTGTTGTCCCACAACTGGTATCTGCTGAAGAAAATCACCTTCGACTATCAGCGCAACAATGGCGACTGGCAGCGCCAGACCCGCGAGGTCTATGACCGGGGCAACGGCGCGGCGATTCTGTTGTTCAATCGCGAAAAGCGAACCGTGGTGCTGACGCGCCAGTTTCGGCTGCCGGTGTTCGTCAACGGTCACGACGGTTTGCTGATCGAAGTGGCGGCCGGATTGCTTGAGGGTGCCGATCCCGAAGAACGCATCCGCGCCGAAGCCGAGGAAGAAACCGGTCACCGCGTGCACCATGTGCAGAAGGTCTTCGAGTCGTACATGAGCCCCGGCTCGGTCACTGAAAAGCTGCACTTCTTTATTGCCGAGTACGATGCGGCTTCAAAAGTCAGCGAGGGCGGTGGGCTGGAGGAAGAAACCGAAGAACTGGAAGTGCTGGAGTGGCCATTCGACGAGGCACTTGAAGCGTTCTATCGCGGCGAGATCTGCGACGCCAAGACCATCATGCTCCTGCAATATGCGGCGATGAAGGACATCTTCACCTGACCGACACTGTCCCTGTAGCAGCTGACGAGCTCCGCGAGGCTGCGTTTGATGCGGGCCGCTGCCGTGGATGTGGGCAGCGCGGTGCATCAGCTAGATCGAGTGCGCTCGGATTACGACGGTTTCGCCGCCGAACGCAGCCTCGCAGGCTCGGCAGCTGCTACAGGTGTTCCGGTCAGTCAGAACAGATCACCCGTTCTGCTGGCGCCTGACCACTCGCACCCTTCAAGCGTCAGCAACCGCTCCTTCGCCTCAAGCCCGCCGGCAAAACCGGTGAGCTTGCCCGAGGCACCGATCACCCGATGGCAGGGGGCAACAATCGAGATCGGGTTCTTGCCATTCGCCGCGCCCACCGCCCGAACCGCGCTCGGATTGCCGATCTGCTCGGCAATCTGGCCATAGCTGCGCGTCTCTCCGAACGGGATGGTCAGCAGCGCCTGCCAAACCTTCTTCTGGAAGTCCGTCCCGGCAAAATCCAGTTCCAGCTCGAAGCTATTTCGCGTGCCGGCAAAGTATTCCTGCAACTGCCGAACGGCGCGTATCAGGATCGGGTTGTCCGGGGCTTCGTGCATCGGGCCCAGCCGCACCCGGTTCGGTTTGTCGTTTTCCCAGAGGATGGCCGCCAGTCGCTCATCTTTCGCCACCAGCTTCAGTTCGCCGACCGGAGACGCCAGGGTGGTGAAGGTGTAGGTCATGCTGGCGGACTCCGCAGAAGGGCTGAACAGAGGCTCAGCATACTGCCTCGACCGGGAGGCGCAATACGCAATCGCGACCATACTTGCCTGTGCTTTTGAACCGATCACTCTGTTTTTCACAGAGCCTGAAAACAAAAAAAGAGAACGACTCATGAAGTACGAACCTTTTGCCAAATCGCTCATCGCGACTTCATTGGCGCTCAGCTGCCTGACCGCCCACGCAGCCTCCGTTGCCCCCGTCGCGGCCGAAAACGGCATGGTGGTCACCGCCCAGCATCTGGCCTCCCAAGTGGGGGTCGATGTGCTCAAGAACGGCGGCAACGCCGTCGATGCCGCCGTCGCAGTGGGTTACGCGCTGGCGGTGGTGTACCCCGCGGCGGGCAACCTGGGGGGCGGCGGTTTCATGACCATTCAGTTGGCGGACGGGCGCAAGACCTTCCTCGATTTCCGTGAAAAAGCCCCGCTGGCCGCCACCGCCAACATGTACCTCGATAAGGAAGGCAATGTTGTCCCGGACCTCAGCACCCGTGGCCACCTGGCCGTCGGTGTACCGGGGACCGTGTCCGGCATGGAACTGGCCCTGAGCAAGTACGGCACCAAACCACGCAAGGAGGTGATCGCCCCGGCGATCAAACTGGCTGAAGACGGGTTTGTGCTGGAGCAGGGTGATGTCGAATTGCTGGACTACGCCACCGACGTGTTCAAGAAAGACATAAAGGACTCAGGCGCGATTTTCCTGAGCAACGGCGAGCCGATGCAGGTCGGTCAAAAACTGGTGCAGAAGGATCTGGGCAAGACCCTGCGGGAAATTTCCGAAAAGGGCTCCGACGGCTTCTATAAAGGCTGGGTCGCCGACGCCATCGTCACGTCCAGCCAGGCCAACAAAGGCATCATCGTCCAGGCCGACCTAGACAAATACAAAACCCGCGAGCTGGCGCCGATCGAGTGCGATTACCGTGGCTACCACGTAGTCTCGGCACCGCCGCCAAGCTCCGGCGGGGTGGTGATCTGCGAGATCATGAACATCCTCGAAGGCTACCCGATCAAAGACCTGGGCTACCACTCGGCCCAAGGCATGCACTATCAGATCGAAGCCATGCGCCACGCCTATGTGGACCGCAACAGCTACCTCGGCGACCCGGATTTTGTGAAAAACCCGATCGCCCACCTGCTGGATAAAAACTACGCCACCCAACTGCGCGCAGCGATCAAGCCGCAAAAGGCCGGCGTGTCCAGCGAGATCAAACCTGGCGTAGCGCCCCATGAAGGCAGCAACACCACGCACTACTCCATCGTCGATAAATGGGGCAACGCGGTGTCGGTGACCTACACCCTCAACGACTGGTTTGGCGCCGGTGTCATGGCCAGCAAAACCGGGGTCATCCTCAACGACGAAATGGACGACTTCACTGCGAAAATCGGTGTACCGAACATGTACGGCCTGGTGCAAGGGGAGGCCAACGCCATCGCCCCCGGTAAAGCACCGCTGTCGTCGATGAGCCCGACCATCGTCACCAAGGACGGCAAAGTCGTGATGGTTGTCGGCACTCCCGGCGGCAGCCGCATCATCACCGCCACCTTGCTGACCATGCTCAACGTCATCGACTACGGCATGAACATCCAGGAAGCGGTGGACGCACCGCGTTTCCACCAGCAGTGGTTGCCGGAAGAAACCAACCTGGAGACCTTCACCACCAGCCCGGACACGGTGAAGATCCTCGAAAGCTGGGGGCATAAATTCGCCGGGCCACAGGATGCCAACCACGTGGCGGCGATCCTGGTCGGCGCGCCTTCACTGGAAGGAAAACCGGTCGGCAAAAACCGCTTCTACGGCGCCAACGATCCCCGTCGCAACACCGGGCTGTCGCTCGGCTACTAACGCTTGAGTTGGAAAGGGGACGGCGCTGTTTTCGTCCCCTGATTCACTGATTGTTCAAGGAGCGAATCATGGCCACAGCACTGTTAATCATCGACGTCCAGCAGGCGCTATGCGCTGGCGAGGAGGAGTGCTTTGAGATCAACCGTGTCATCGAGAACATCAACCACATGAGCATCCGGGCCCGGATAGCCGGGGTGCCGGTCGTGTTCATCCAGCACGAAGAAGTGAACGGTCCTTTGGTGCACGACACCGCCGGCTGGCAATTGGCTAAAGGGCTGGAGACCGAGCCCGAGGATATTCGCGTACGTAAAACCACACCGGATTCGTTCTACCAGACCAAACTGCAAAAACTGCTGCAGAGAGAAGAAATCGAGCGCTTGATCATCTGTGGACTGCAAACCGACTACTGCGTCAACGCGACCGTGCGCCAGGCACTGATACTGGGCTACGACGTGGTGCTGGCGGCGGACGCGCATTCCACCGTCGACAACGGCAGCCTCAGCGCCGAGGAGATCATCGCCGAGCACAACAAGGACCTGGCGCACCTGACCGGTTCGGTTGCGCGGATCGATGTCATGCCAGCGGGACAAATCCGCATCTGAATCCACTGCCGGATCAACGGACATAAATTGTCATGAAATGAAAAAGCGCTGTCGCCGATTGAAAAATTGATAACGTCCGCGCCTATTAAATTCTCCTTACGAACTGCGCTGCAAGCCCCGCAATTCGGCGGCTCGACCGCACTCACCTTCAGTCGTTAAGAGAACAATAAAATGAGCGTAGAAAAACTGATTGGCGAACTTCTCGCCGAGCTGACAGGCGTGAGTCTCGACGGCCCACTCAACGAGAGTTCGCAGCAGCACAAAGAGCTGTTCCAGCTTGATCAGGATGTCTTCCCTGCGGATTACGTGACCAACGACCTGCGCTTTGGCGTGCTTGAAGAACAGGTCTGAAAAAGGTCTGAAAGGGGACAGATATGTTGTCGTCCCCTGATTCACTGCTCGGTGGCCCGAATCGACGTCCTGTCCTCGGCTGAATCCGCATCTGACTACAGAACCGGTTTGATTACGACAATGCGGCGCTAGTTTTCAACCTTTTCTACAAACTGCAGAAAATCCACTGGCGGATAGAGTTGAAGCTTTTTTGCCACCGTCATATTGACTATGTAGGCAAACTGATCGATCGCAAGCACAGGCAAGTCGCTTGGCTTTTTCCCCTCTACGACGATCCGGACGGCTTGCTTGGCAGCCAGTTTTCCGACGTCGAAATCGCGTGCGGCAACAGACATCAAAGCCTGGGATTCACTCACGAGGTGCTCGTAAGGGCTCAGTACCGCAATGCCATTTTCCACCGCGGACTCTGTGAAGATTTTTCCCTGCTTTTCCAGGAACGTACTTGAGCCCAAATACACCCACTGAACCCCTTTGGCCTTCAATTGCGCCATATTCGTGGCAATCGACTCGGCCGTCGGTGTGCCATCAACGCCCTTATCAAGAGGCAAGGCATCGAACTTGATCTTGAGTTGATCGGTGAGGGACTGCATTTCCGCAACCTTGCTCACGGAATTGGGCTCGCTGGTATCGTAGATCATGCCCAGGTGACTGAAACCAGGCATATACCGTTGAATGCTTTTTATGTTTACTGCTTCTGGCACGCGATTGCGAGTCCCGGTGACGTTAGGTCTTCCTGTGTTTTCATAGCTTTGAATGATGTGGTTGCCAACCGGATCGGCAACCACGGTAAAAATAACCGGGATATCAACCAAAAATCCGGGGTCATGATCATTGAGAGTGCCGATCATCCCCAGCGTTGCTTTAGTGCCCCAGGTAATCACGGCATCGACATTCAACGCGCGGGCCTCTGCTGCAAACGCAGGCAGTTTGCTCTTGTCTTGCGAGGCGTCACGAACAAGAATTTCCGCATCGATATTGTTCTCTGCGATGTATTCCTTTACCCCTTTACAAACGTCTTCGCAGCCTAGCCAAGCCACCATCATGATCGTCTTCTTTGCGGCTGCATTCACGAACGGAGGCGCAACAGTCCCCACAAAGCCCATAAGCAGTAGTGCCGTACACACCCTTCTATAGCCAGTCATAAATGTTCCCTTCTGATTTAACTATCACGACTTGGGTTTGATGCTGACAGGTATAGAAGCGCTCCGGACAGCACGAGGATTGCGATGGTGTAAACGGCCCCGACATAGCCAATGTAGTCGGCAGCAGTGGCAATGCAGACTAGCGCCACAATGCTTGCGCTCCGTTCGGTGATGCGCGCGGCAGCAATCGCAGAATTGGTGCCTAAATGGGCCAGCGAAGTTTCGGCAACATCCATGACCATTGCAGTCTGGGGACCTCGTACCAAGCCATGGCCAACGCCCGCGCCAATCATCGCGAACCCCATCATCCCTATACTTGGCCAGGTGGCGGCAACGAGCAACGAGGTACCTCCTATAAAAGAACCCGGAAGCACAATGTTGCGGGCACTAACGCCACGTTCGGCCAGTTTTCCGTACAGCGAGCCGGAAATAATGATCATCAAGAAATAGATCATGAGTAATCGACCAATGTCCGCTGCGCTGGCTCCAAGCGACTCCATTAGTAGTGAGAGCAAATACGAGATGAACACCATATCCAAAATTGCCTGAGGCGCGATGATGCCAAATGCAAGGCTTGCAAAACGCGGATTTCGAAAAGTCGCGAAGACATCCTTACTTGATCGCCTCGGTCTATCTGTCTTGCGGCTGTCAACGTGGCGCTGGTGGGGAAGTTGCCAATAGATGAGTGCTCCGGAAACCAGAATCAGCGCGGCACTAATGACAAATACCGCTGAATATCCGAGCCGATCGGCGAGGATGCCACCTAGCGCAGAGCCAGCAAAAATACCGCCAAACATAGCCGCGGAGAATAAACCTAACGAGCGTGCACGCTCGTCCTTGTGCGCTACGTCCAGTACGTAATCCTGGCAGGCCAAAGACGCAAATGCATATCCCGCGCCGCACATCAGGTTAAAAAAAGTGATCGCCGGGACATTTCCGGCAACGCACATACCGAGCTTTGCGATTACCGTCGCTGCGGCGGCCACCAGGAAAAGTCTGCGGTGGCCGAAACGTTCTGAAAGTGGACGAACAAACGGTGTCACGGTCAGCACCGCAATAAGGTATGCCGTAAGCGGCAGACTGGTGACCGCACCCTCGCTCAACCAAGGTATCGGATTGTGTGCAGACTTGACGAATATGGAAAAAAAAGACGTCTCCATTTCATCGGCGGCGGCGAATAGAAATAATGCGAGACGCACATCGATAAGGCTGCAAAAACGAATCCAGCGTGGGCCAATATCGTGAAGGCCGAACGCTTTGCCGATTGAATTCAAATCGACGGTTTCAGCCAAGGGGGGTGTGCCATTTACGGCAGCCAGCCGTGCACGCTGAAACATGGCATGGAGAGCTTTTGCACGCTCGGAGAGGCAGGTACTCACCTGGTCGACCACATCCCTGCTCAAAGAAGCTATGCAGGTCGAAAAATTTCCTGCGGCTTGTAGCGCAACAATGTAGTGAAGCCTGTTCAGAGGTGCCGTGAGAGACACACTCATCATGACCGCAATTAATTCAAGTGCCAGTAGCACTATCACGATAATAATCACACCAAGATCCAGAGCGACACTTTTGAACAGCTCTGCGATATAGGCTGAATTGGATTGCGTTGTGACGGTTCCAACGACCTTGCCATTGAGATAAATCGGAAGTTTATGGGTATTGCTCAGAGCACGGTTGAGGGTGCTTGCGGTGTGTTGATCTTCTCCTACTTCAATGATTGGGTAGTCAGTGGACACGCCGAAGTAAGAAATTTCCGGAAACTCAGCGAGGAGGTGTCGGAAGTATTCGGTCCCGCCCACCATGCTTTCAATCGGCACACCTGCGTTGACGGTGCGCTGCATGGTTGCATCGGCTATCGTGCCGATGAGTTGGGTACGTTTGACAAGCTCTGGATGAAAGGATTGACCGACGCTTATATACGCCACCACGCCCAGCAACAGTGCCGGGCCGATCACCAAGGCAGCCGCCCAGGGCAAGATTTGGCGTGCGGCGTTTCGATCGAGCACGGTTTGCGGTATTGCGATCAACTGAGTATTGAGTAATTCCGGATTTGAAAAGGGTGACGCTGGCGTTATGGTCTCTGCAGCGCAATAGCCCATCTCCTTCATTGCAGCCTTGTACTGCTTCGATGCGCCTATGAGATCGTTGTGAAGTGTGATGACTTCCTGTGTCAAAAAGCCATAGTCTTCTCCTGTAGGGTTCTTGTTTGAAACATCTGAATGTGCCGCAGACGCTTCGCCTGAGGTGTCCTTGAGTCCCGCCTGCAGGGAAATGACGCCGCCGATAGCGCCAAGTAGTTTCAACCTGAACAACAGAAAGGAAAGAGCAGAAAAGATGGCCAGCAAGGCAACGGCGGCCAGTGTGATGTCTTTGCGAATGTGTGCCGATCGGTCTTGCAGCTCCTTTTTTGGATAAATCGCAACGACGCTGCCAAGTAGAGTGCCCGATTCATTCACTATGGATCGCCCACTGGCCACCGAATCAGTGTCTTCAAGGTCCCACTTGCCATCCTTATTCAATACCTGCGCATGCGACAGTTCATCTGCAAGTTCGCTGTCAAGCTTCTCACCGGTGGACTTAATAATATCCCCGGATGCGCTCAACAATTCGATGGCGGAAATATCAGGATCCGTTTCCTTGGCGCGACTGAGCAGGCCTTCAGCGTTGCGCACTGATGTGATTGGAAGCCCCATGGCCGCCACATCACGAAACGGTGCAGCAGTTGCCTCGGCCACAACCGATAGCCTTTGGCGTGTCAAATGTGAAAGCATGGCGTCGTGCTGGAGAATTACCAGTACCGCCAGGATGGTAAGTACCGTTGCAATGGTGACGGTTAATGCGATCCAACACCTTAGATGCAAACTGAGGTTTCGCATTACCTTCACACTCCCCTAGCAGGCCTTTGAAAAACCCCACTACCAGCCTGACAAACTTCCAAAACGATCAGGTGATACACAGCCTAGCAGTAACTGGGCACTGGGCTTTTTCCGACCGATCAGTATCCCGCGCAGGACCAGACAATCGCCGTCAGCACCAGCAAGCCGATGCTGATGTACCGCCTGCCAGCCTCGAAGCCGCCATTCGGCTGCTTGTGAACTCACCCAGCTGCAAAAATCTCAATCAACTCCACCAGGAACGCACTCACCACCTCCCGTTGCCGCGCCGAATGTCGAACCGCCGCATGGAATCCGACCTCATAGCGCAACTGCTCCGGATTCAGCGGATGCAACTGCCCCAACTGTTCATGTTTGGCCGCGTAGTGCTGTGGCAAAAAACCCAAATGCTGCCCCGACAGAATGAGCAGGGCGGCGCCGTCCATGCTGTCGGTGAGCACAGTCAAACGCTCGATGGAAGTGGGCGCGGGCATTTCCGGCAAGGGGTGGCTGGGCCAGACCCAATCGTAATTGCGCACGTCATCGCGGCTCAGCGCACCCACGTGGTCGAACAGCGGGTGCGCCGGTGCGCAGTAGGCGATTTGGGTTTCCTGGAACAAGGGGTAGTAATCGATGTTGGGTAAGCGGTGCCAGAAGTAACCGATGGCCAGATCGATGTGGCCGTTGATGATTTTCTCTTCCAGCAACGAAGACGACAGTTCGGTGAAGTGGAAGTACAACCCCTCATGTCGTGAGCGCAACCGAGCAATGGCCAGGGCGATGTGCTTGTTGGCGGACGGATCGATTTGACCGAGCAAGCCGATGTTGATGTTGCCCGATACCTTGCGATTGATGTGCTGCACTTCGACCCGAAAGCCCTCGGCCGCCGCCAGTAAACGCCGCGCCGCATCGACAAACTGCCCACCCTTGGGCGTCACCGAAAACCCGCCGCGCCCACGCTCGCACAAGCGAAATCCGACCCGCGCTTCCAGCGTCGCCAATTGCGCGCTGATGGTAGGTTGCGTGGTATTGAGCGCCGTCTGCGCGGCCGAGATTCCGCCCGCCTCAACGACAGTCAGAAAGACCCGGATCAAACGCAGATCCAGTTCCGATACAGCGCCCAGCATGAGTGCCTCCGAGGTTCGCCACATAGACGCGGGTCTATGTAAACAGTGCGCCTGCGATATTTAATCGCCCTGACCAACGCCCTACATTGCAATGAAACCGGCGCTTTGCCCATAAAAACAACAATTACCAGCATAGGAACATTCGTATGTCAGGGTCCTCACAGTCTGCGCACGCCTTCGAAGCGAGCAGCGGGTTGGCCATCGAAGGCCACTCGATCGATTACATTCCGGAAAACGAACGTCACGCCAAACTCAGCAGCCAGGGCCCTTTCTGGTTTCTGGGCAACTTTCACTTCTTCACCATCTCTATCGGCTTTGTCGGCCCAAGTCTCGGTTTGTCGGCGATGTGGACGATGCTGGCCGGTGCGCTGGGCATTATGTTCGGCACCATTTTCATGGCCTTCCACGGTTCGCAAGGTCCGGAGATGGGCCTGCCGCAAATGATCCAGTCTCGCGCCCAGTTCGGTTATCGCGGGGTGATCCTGGCCTTGATGGCGACGATGTTTGTGTTCGTCGGTTTCAACGTGGTGAACATCTCGCTGATCATGAACGGCCTCGAACATGTGTTCGGCATCGACCCGGCGATAGTCGCGGTGGCGGTGGTGCTGATCGGTGCGCTGCTGTCGATCTACGGCCATGACCTGATGCACAAAGCCTTCAAATGGGCGTTGCTGGCCACGTTGCCGCTGTATGCGTTGGTCACGATCGCCCTGATGTTCGGCGCAGGCCAAGAGGGTGTCACCCCGGCGACTGATCTCGGCTTCAGCTGGATTGCGTTCGCCACCTTGTTCGCCATCGGCGCCAGCTACAACATTTCCTATGCGCCTTACGTGTCCGACTATTCCCGTTACCTGCCAAAAAACACCAGCCGGCCAAAACTGATCGCTGCCGTGTTCATCGGCGCCTCGTTGTCCGGCGGCTGGATGATCGGCCTCGGTGCCTGGCTGGCGCAGCAGTTGAAAGCGGTGGATGCGCTGGTGGCGTTGAACCAGGTCGGCTCTTCGATGATTCCGGGGCTGGGCAATGTGTTGGTGATCGTCTCGGTGGCGGGCTTCCTGCCGATCATCGCGCTCAACACCTACAGCGCCATGCTGACCCTGCTCACCGGCGTCGACTCGATCAAAAAAATCACCCCGTCACCCCGCGCCCGAATCCTGTCCATCATCGCGATCAGCGTGATCCTGCTGACCTGCGTGCTGTCGATCAAAGGCGACGGCATCGCGCTGCTGAACACCTTCCTCGTGCTGCTGCTCTACTTCCTCGTGCCCTGGACCGCCGTCAACCTGGTGGACTACTTCTTCGTGCGCAAAGGCCGCTACGCGATCCCGCACTTCTTCACCCCGAACGGCATCTACGGCGCCTGGCAATTTCGCGGCATCGTCTCGTACCTGATCGGCTTCGCCGCAATGGTGCCGTTCTTCTACATATTCGATGCCGCCGCCAACAAAGAAGTATTCGTCGGCCCACTGGCGCGCATGCTCGAAGGCGTGGACATCGCCTGGCTGGTGGGATTGTTGGTCTCGGGCCTGACGTACTACCTCCTCAGCCGCTCGCTCGACCTCGCGTCCGAACGGCGGATCATCGACGCGATTACCGAGAGCGACATCATTGCCATGACCAAACCGACTGCGGAGGAGGTGCGTTGAACACTGCCAAAAACACCGTGGTCGCCTGTTGCCAGGTGGCACCGAAAATCGGCGACCTCGCGTTCAACCGCACACTCACCGAACGCGCCATTCGTTCCGCGGCCCATCAAGGCGCGCAGATTGTGGTGCTGCCTGAACTGGTGCAGAGCGGGTATGTGTTCAATGACCGTAGTGAAGCGTTGTCGTTGTCGGAAACGGTTGAAGGACCAACGTTGCGCCTGTGGGCAGCACTCGCCCGCGAACTGAACATTGTTGTGGTCGGCGGTTTTTGCGAGCGACTGGAGGGTGATGAGCTGGCCAACAGTGCGGCGATGATCGATGCCCAAGGGTTGCGTGCTGTGTACCGCAAAGCCCACCTGTGGGATGCCGAGAGCGAAATCTTCAGCGCTGGCAACGCGGCGCCGCCGGTGGTGGAAACGGTGCATGGGCGAATTGGGATGTTGATTTGCTACGACCTGGAATTTCCTGAATGGGTGCGGCTTCCGGCACTGGCCGGCGCGGATTTGCTTTGTGCGCCGGTTAACTGGCCGGATGGGCCACGGCCGCCGACTGAGCGTCCGGCAGAAGTGGTGCGGGTTCAGGCGAATGCTTCGGTGAATCGGATGTTTATTGCTGCTTGTGATCGACATGGGCATGAGCGGGGAGTGGGTTGGGTGCAGGGTTCGGTGATTGTTGATGCGGATGGGTATCCGCTGGCGGGGCCGGTGGAGCAGGGTGGGGAGCGGATTTTGTTGGCGACGTTGAATCTTGGGGAGGCAAGGAATAAGCGGATTAGCGCGCGCAATGATTTGCATGGGGATCGGCGGGAGGGGTTGTATGGGCTGATTGGGGGGGGATAGCGGTAGGGAGATTTTTTTTGGTTACATCTACACAGAGCAGTCTGGTGAGGTGCGTGTTGATCAATTTGCCTCGGGTGAAAAGCTGCCATTGTGAACTCTTTAAGCCATGCAAACGTAGTGTGTGGCTGCTTCCAGCTTCCCACGTCATGGCTTTGGGGGGCCGTTGGCCCCCCGAACTAAAACAGAGAAAAAGGGGTCGGATTTATTTCCCAAAAGGTGACGGAATAATAAATCCGTCCCCTTTTTGTGTCCTTTTTGTCGCCTGATGAATCGATCTCCGTACAAGACCGCGAACTGATTCATGGCGTTCTTCCAGTCATGTGCCGGTTTGCCCCAATTGGCGGTGATATTTTGCAACGCCAGCCAGATTAACTTCGTCGCGGCATCGTCGGTTGGAAAGTGTCCTCTTGTCTTGATGATCTTGCGCAATTGGGCATTGATGCTCTCGATAGCGTTGAATAATAAATCCATCCCCTTTTTGTCGATTTAAGAAACTTTGGACGAAGTTGACGCGATTCAAGCTTAGCGATTACTCATTACTAGCGCGGTTATTGGCCATTCTTTGATCGGCTGTAACAATCTGATGCTCCGGCCAGCGGCGGCTTACCAGAGCCGTCCGCTGGATACGGTTGTTAGCGGGTCATGTAACTTTGACGATCTGCGGTGGACTCCACGTCCCTTTGCCAGGAGGCAGGATGGAAGGTGTTTCCGTCTTCGGCCAATACAGGCGCATCACCATGTAGATCAGATCATTCGGTGCAGGCAGCCAGTTGCTTTCCTTGTCTGTGCCAGGTGAATCCTTCTGGATGTACAGCGTCAGCGAACCGTCGGTGTTCTTCTTCATGTCGGGTAGCATTGGTGCGTTGATGAGGTAGCGATTGATCGGATTTTTGATCAGTAATTGCGACTTGCCGTCGTACATCGTCACCGACCAGAAGGCATTGACTGGCGGGAGTTGCCCGGCAGGAAAGGTGAGCGTGTAGTTGTGCTTGCTGCCGTCGAGTGGCTCGCCATTGGGTAAGGTACTGGTTATCGGATACGTGGCTTCATCGGCATCGTTGGCGTAGATGCCCGCTTGCGCGACGGCAGCGCGCTTCAGCCAGTCGCCGTTATAAAAGGCACTGTTGCCACCGGCACCGGTAATGTTCCAGCCGTTGATCTTCGTGCCGAGATTCTTGATCCCATCCTCGACCTTCGCATGCCCGGCCTGCATGCCCTGAACGATGGCGGCCTTCTGCTCGGCCGATAGAGCCTGGAAGTTAAAATCCTTCCCTACGCCGATTCGGGCAAGCTTCTCGCGGATCGCCACTTCATCCGGTGCGGCGGGATCGAGCTGCAAGGCAAAGCCCAGGTACTTGAAGAAATCAGTCTTCACCAGGTCTTTGTCGATCTTCGGGAAATCAATCGGCGGCGCGGCAGGCGGTGCGGGTTGCTTGAGATAGGCGGAAAGCGGTTGTGCCTTGTAGCCGGACTGGATCTTTTCGACGTTCGACATATCAGTTGGATTGAACAGCTGGGTTCGATAAATCGCGAAGGGCAGTTGCGTGCGGGAATGAAACACCTTCTTGATGCCCGGCGGAGTCACTCCTTTCCATTCGGGGCCGACCACCATGTAATCGCCGGCTTCATTGCCGGTGGTACGGTTGCCGATGTAACCGAAGTTGTAAGTATTGCCGTCGATGAGCTGCACCGAGTAGTAGCGCGGTTTCTCTACCGCTGGCACCGAGAGCACGATAGGCTCGCTACGCACGTCCATGAACATCAGGGAATAGGGCGTGTCGCTGTTCGGCGAGATGATGGCCGTGTCCTGGTAGGTAGCAACGTGATGCAGGCTATCAATCTGGTTGAACGGCGCCTTGAACTGGCTCGAGTTCTTGTCCACCGCGTAGTCGTACATGATTGCGTAGTTCATCACGATGGGCAGACCGTAAATGTAGCCTTCCTCGGCGATGGCTTTCGTTTCGGCGGGAGTGATGTCCGTTGCGTGGGTGAGGGTCGATGTAAAAGAGGTGAGCAATAACATTGCACAGCCAATGGCTCTCGGTAGTGGGTTTTTCATAAACCTGCTTCTCCATTCCTTGAATCGGGTAGTGAATCGATCAACTAACCATTAATGAGGCAATATGAAGGGTCGCGCTGTTCACGACCTGATAACGCATCTCGCCTTTTGTCTTCCTGTAAGTCTTTGTCTTGTCCGAAGATGTCACTCCGAACGCGACACTGTGCGAGGAGAATACGACATGGATGGCAAACCCGGATTGCTCGGTCAGTATATGCGGCAATTCAAAAAGCGCTGCCGAGATGCCGGCAGCTTTTCAAGACATTACTAGGTGTCTGACGCAGTATCGCCGTCCAATCTGACGCCCGACCTGCCCTTGATGAATGTCTCATCCAGCCATAGCCATTCTTAGCCCTACTGCCGCCTCAATAAGCTTTTGTGCCTGCTGCGAGATTGCCCACGCCAACTCATTATTTCCTGAGTTTTTGAGCGTTGCCGCTAAATCGTGCAGCTTCCCCACCTCGGCCTCGATGGTGCGGATGGATTCACCGATCTGGTAGTGAAGTGAGTGCGCCATGCCGTCAACCCTCGATCGAGATCTACTACAAATCACCGCCGTGCCAGGGATACTTAACCTTCGCGCTCTTGATGTCGCTTATGATTTGATGCGCAATAGCCCCTACCTGTTCTTGAGTCATAGCTGACTATTTGAAAGGAAGATAAAAAATTCAGTTTTTTCTTTGTTCTCCATATTCAAAAAGGTGTGCATTCCAGAAGGGGGGACAGTCGCGCAAGGCTCTCTCAGGTTTTTGTTGCGAATAGCTTGGGGTATAGGGGGCGGGGGGCTCACACCACCCAACTGCTCATCGGATTCTCAAGGTGATCACTTGATCTAGTGGCTAGTAGCCGCTATTCCTTTAGTACATGACAGGCGGGCAATACAGGGAAAAACCATAATGGCGAGATTCGTTGTCGTTCCCTCGATACCAAAGGAAACTGGATCAACGCGCTGTGGGACACGCTTTTATTGCACGACGGCCCCTATCGATTTCGACATCTACGACAATGAAGGTAAGTGCAGGTTAAAAATCTGCTATTCGACACGAATTGAGGCCAATGCAGAATGCGAACGACTGAATTCTGAAACTCTTCAAAGTGCGCTTGCCGAATACGCCTGCGTCAACTGATCTTCGATGCTGGTCATGCTCAGTACCAGGTTCCAGTGGACGATCAATGATGCGCTAAAGCATCCACTTCATGAGGATATGAGAGGCGATCCAGGGTGATGCCTCGGCGACACCCCATGCGATGGTTAGAGTGACGGACAAATAAGCTGCAAAAAACCTGATCACTGCACGCGTTTCCATCGCCTCATCCCCTTGATGCGTTTCATTTCAGTTGGACGCCATTCAACCCTCACGGTTCAATACCGGTCATCGCGGGACTTTGGGGCATAGCCAGGCCCGGAAAATGGCATCCGCTGAAGCATCAAGAAATCGGAGGGGGCAACCTTAGCGGCATACAAGCGGGCAGGGGATAGGGAGTCTGAAAACAAAAAGCCCGCGCGAGGCGGGCATTCTGTATGGGGTCAAATCCTTTTGTCTGCTCAATCTGCGCTCCATGATGTGAGCATTTCGTGAAAAGACTGCCGCAGAAACGAAAAAGCCCGGCGCAGTGGCCGGGCTCTTTATGCACGTAGCCAAATCCTTTTGGCTGATCGCATTGTGCCGGGTGGATGTGACGACGGTGTGACAGTCGGCAGATGTTGATCGGTCCAGAATCAAGGGGCTAAAACCAGCTGCGATCATCCTCCAGCTCTGCGCGGCACTGCTTGAGCTGTGAATGGTAGTTCTTTGACTGTTGTTCTACTTTGCGTGCCACCTGCATCAACCAGGGTTTGTTGCGATAGGTGCCACGACGAAAGCCGCCTCGCCCTTCATGGTAAGCCAGGTACTGGTTGTAGGCGTCCTCTTTGGAGACTCCAAGCTGGCTGTGGGTGCCAGTGGTGTACCAGCCGATAAACATCATCGCGTCATCATAGTTGTCACGCGAACCGCCATTGCCGGTTGCATCGTTGTACTCACCCCAGACAGGGTCCAGGGCTTGCGCATAACCATAAGCCGAACTGACACGACCCCAGGGAATCACCCCAAGCACGTAGTCACGGGGAGGCAATGCATCGGAGACGAAACTGCTCTCTTGCTTCATGATCGCCATCGCAACGTGTTGAGGTGTGCCCCATTCTTCTTGCATCTCTAGCGAGTCTTCGTACCAGTCAGGGTACTCACGATAAATATTGCACAGATTGTTCTGATCCTTTGGTGGCGACGTCGTGCAGCCCGTCAAGATCGAAAACACTAGTAGCAGTACCCAAACTCGTCCTTGTTTCATCCATAGCCCTCAAAAAAATAAGGGTGTTCGTAGCCCTGCGCTTGCAGCACAGAACTTGTGTAATGCTGATCTGCGAGGTCACGGAGTGTTTGTCAGGGGGAGGCGTTGAGCGACCAGCATGGCCGCTCAACTCAGGTGGGCATTAAAAGAGAATAAAAGCAGAGGCCGTTGTTTGATTCAGGTCGATGTCGCCGACTTCCAGTACTTCGTATTCAGCGCGGATACCAATGTTGCGAAACACATCAAATTCAACGCCGGCACCGTAGGTCAGATCCACGCCAGTGTCATCATCACTGGCATTGCCGTCAGCATCCCAGGCATGAGCACCGACGCTGCCGTAAAGGCGCACGCGGTCTCCCAGCGGAAAGCCGACATGGGCGCTGGCCTGGACAGATTTGCCATCGAAATCAAGATTCTTGTCCTCGAATTGGCCGAGATCAACAAAGGCGCCCTCGAAGGCCAGATAGCCGTTGAGACGATAGCCGGCAAAAACCTTGTAGCTGGTGTCGTCATCGCTCAGATGGGATTTGTCGGTTTCAATGTTGCTTACGCCAGCTCCAAGATACAAACCTCTGTCATCCGCGAGTGCCTGAAAAGACAGCAACGAAAGCAGTGAGACGAAGCCAAGGTTTCGAAAAAGCATGTGAGGTGAAGTCCTTCTACAGAGTGTCGATGGTGAGGTGTTCGCCGAGAATTTGAATGATCGGGAACACTGATAGAAGTCATTGATTTATATTTTTGAGTCACTTCAATCCGTGAAAGTATTGATGTTCGCCGGACATTGAAAAATACCGTCTTGCCAATGCACGAACAGAGAGCGCTTTGGAAAACAAACAGCCTTGCGCGAACCCCACTTCTTCTGAAATCAAGTGCGATAGTTGCTGTTGCGTGTCCACACCCTCGGCGACGACGTTGAGCTCTAAAGTCCTGGCAATTTTGGCAATATGCCGCCACAGCGCATCCTTGGCCAAGAGGGTGTCCTGTGTGATGGAGGCAAGATCTATTTTCAGTATGTCGACAGGTACTGATTCGATGAACGCCAGACCGGAGTAGCTGGAGCCTACGTCAACAATGGCAATACGATGCCCGCACGCTCGAAGTCTGTTCAGTTGAGTCGCTGCGCTTATCGGGCTCAAGAAGGCTTTTTCGGTGACTTCAAAGACCATTACCGAGGTCGGCAAGTTGTACGTTGCCAGGATGTTGGCCACAAAGTCTGGAAAGGTAGGATCGAGTATGTCTTGAGCGGAAAGATTGATTGTGATGTAAAAATCCTTACACGCCCAAAGATGGGTGCAGTAATCCTCTGCAACCCGGCGTATGACCGAGCGCGTAAGCTCGCAAATCAGGTCGGACTTTTCTGCCGTCTCTGCCGCCGCGATGAATACGTCCCCAGGAATGGCTGCCCCGTTTAAGCTCCAGCGAGAAAGCGATTGCGCACCGACCAGCTTACCCGTCCGCAAATTGATAATAGGCTGGTAGTGAATATCCAGCTCGTTCGCGCTAATGGCCTTGCGAAGCTGAGCTGCAGGAGAGGTGCAGTACCTTTGAATCCTCCGTGCGGTGTAAAACATAGCTCCCGGTATCAAAGCCAACGCAATAAAAAGCATCCAACTGAGCCCTGGATTCCCTGCAAGGCTTTCGGGGCCCAACCATACGGCCGAACAAGCAGCAACCGTTGTGCATAAAGCCAACGTCTGCCTTCCGAGCAAAGCGTTATACGCCGCCACCATAAAAACTCCGAAACACATGATTTTAGATGCGGGGATCTTGGACTGAAGAAGTAAGTTGCGCGTTATGAGTAGTCAATCAGCCATGCCAGTGCGACACCACACAAATAGGCGACAAGACAAAATATGATTTTTTTCTTAAGCGGCAGTGAATGTAATCGATAGCGCATGCTTACCCCCTTGAATTAGAAGTAAGAAATGTTGCTGGTTTAGAAGGGTGGATGAAAATTATTGATTGTTATTTTTTGGTGAGCGGCGTCTTCTGGAGGGGTTGATTGTTAGAGTTGTCCAGAATAGCGTCGCCTGCCATCGAACATATTGATCAGTTGGGCTTCGACAGTTTTGCAGCGTTGCGCCTGGTGGTTTCGGAGGGTGTCACTCCGTAAGCATCCTGATAGGCCTTGGAAAACCGGCTTAGATGCTGGAAGTTCCAGTACATCGCGGTTTCGGTAACCGTTGGCCATGTGTTACGGACCAAGTCCCGGCGGACATTGGCGAGTCTTAAGTTCCGAACGTAGGCGATCGGTGAAATCCCGAATGTTTCGACGAATCCATGATGCAGGGTGCGAGTTGTCGTTTGAAGCTGTTTTACCAGTGCCTTCATGCTAAGTGCCTTTTTCAGGTTGCCATGAATATATTCTATCGCTGCCATCGCGACCTTTCTTCTTGTCGGGACTTTAAGCGACGCGCGACCAGCAGGTGTCAATACCCGGAGTAGAGAAGTCAGCAAGGCACTTTCAATGGCTGAAGCTTCTGTACAGTCGCGCTGTTCTAACGGTAGGTTATTGGCGTTGTTAAAGTGGGTATTGATGGCTTGAATGGCAGATTGCATTGATTTGAAATTTGCAACCTGAAAACGGTAGTCCTTCCGATTTGCAAGCAAATCGATCGTTGAGTGGCTTTCCTGGCACTGTTTGTAATGTTCTAACGTCGTGGTAAGGGTGAGAAGAGTTTCATTAGGCTCGCAGGTGTAATGCACGGGCTCATCGCTAGTCAGCACGATGATTTCGTTAGGTCGTAACTCATGATTATTGATGATAGGCCGACCAACGGAAGCCTGTGAAATGGCAAAAGTGACATAGCCATGAGGCACTGCGCTGATAATAGTGATCGCTGAATCAAACTCCAGTCGACTGCATTGGAGCTTGGGTGTCTGAATGAGCTTATGCTGTCGAATACTGGCTTCACGCTCGGATGGGACGAGGTTCATTTCCCATCGGCCAATTGTTCGATTGAGGTTGTCCGCAGGTGTAGAGGTTACACGAAAGACTTCATCGGGGATGCTCATGGAATTGAACGCTCTTCAGCTGAATGGATAGTGCTAAGTAATATTTTGTCAAAGACGCTGATATCGGTCGTTAACGCCTATCAGTCGGGAGCGTTTGACGAGCGATCCATTTGACCGCTCCTCGCCAGTGACGTCCATAGAAAATAAACGCTGAGTGTAACAATTCGTTTATTTCTAAATCTTCACATCCAGTGTGTTAACTATGACGCGAAGGTACCTGACTCGGCGTTATCATTGCTGTCATTTTTTTCAGAGGCCGAGACCAACGACTCTGGCGCAAGTTGCAACGCTGCTGAAAAAACGTACGCATCGGTTGGAGCGATGTCCAATAGGCTTTGGAGTTTGCATGGCGCTATTTTAGAACCAAAGATGGCCGTTTTTTGGCGGGTTGGACCGATGGCTGCAGCATCATAGGCAAACAAATCATTAACGCGATAGTTGTTGCAGATTTTATATCTGGTTTTTTCATCGCTCAGTGTTTTTTTGTTGCTTTCAATACGTGTCAGTTCGACACTTTGAGGCTCATCTTCATAGGCCATGGCCTTCACAGAGAGCAATACACCAAACGATACGGTTGCGAGGTTTTTTAGCTGCATTGACGTGCTTTCCTTATTAATGGCTTTTCAGGCAGAGCAAAGTGTCAGCCGCATCACTGTTACGGCCTGGCCTGTGGATAGTCTCGCTTCCACGAGGCTTATCAAAGTCAAAAACTCATATTTTCGGAGTGGCAGGTTTATTGGAAAATGTCGTCAAGGCCGGGTTCACTGTAGGGAGAGACCACGGCTCCGGAAACTATAGAGGAGAGATTGAGGGGGTGGGGCGCCTGACTCAAATCAGTAATTCTTATTTTTCTTGTTTGAGCCGGCTTCAGAGGGGTAAGGCGTATCAAGACCTGTTGTCTGGCCGAATGTGCGTGACGTGATGGGCAACAGAGGGCTTAGTGATTCATGCAACGCAAGCGGCCAAGATCGTGCACATAAAAGCAAACGGCTTTTTTATTGGTGGTCGGGATTAATTCGTAGTTTAGAACAGCGCCTTCCTGCAGAACGAACTGGCGTCGAAAAAAGAGATCGGGTGTTTTTTCAATGGCGAATAGCTCGTTGTCCTGGCTAAGTTTGACGTTGTTTATTTTTATCTGAACGTGACGATTGCTTTCCCGGGTGATATCCGCCGTGATCGTAGCGTTGCGGATTTTTCCGTTCAGGCTTTCCAGTGTGGTTTGCGTAAGTCGCCCGTGCCCTATGGTCAGATACTCTTCCGTGTTGAGTTGATTCAAATCTTCGAGCCATTGACGGGTGATTGTTTGATAACTGGTATTTTCCATGTAATAAGAGGGCGAATACATCAAAGAGAAAATACAGGCGGCGTTGATAATACCCAGCACGATCCAGTGAGCAATTGAAGGTATTGTTGGCTTCATGGCGTTGCTTCCAAACATTGTTGGATCATCAAGGCGAGGTCTTTTTGGTCGCGATTCAATTGTAGGTTTGCAGTGCTCAGGTCCGGACGAATGCACGAAACAGAGTAGTTTGTTTTAAAGAGATTC
Source organism: Pseudomonas sp. BE134 (assembly GCF_031456105.1). Classification (NCBI taxonomy): domain Bacteria; kingdom Pseudomonadati; phylum Pseudomonadota; class Gammaproteobacteria; order Pseudomonadales; family Pseudomonadaceae; genus Pseudomonas; species Pseudomonas sp. BE134. The sequence continues at coordinate 39,067 of NZ_JAVDUA010000038.1, forward strand.
AACCAAACCTGACCCTTTAAGTTTGGCGAAAGCTGTTGAGCCTGTTTAACCGAAAGATCCCGCAGTGATTGAGCCTCTTCGACGCTGTTGCCTACTGCATGGATGACTAATTCGTTTACTTTTACACTGGAAATTTCTATTTTCGGTGTGTCGAAGCCTGAATGAAACCCGGTGAAGGCACAAACACCCAAAGTCACGACATAAGCGACTGACAGGGCTTTTTTAACGTAAGTTGCTTTTAGGGGTTTTTCTGAAGGCACCAGGACTTCATCAACTTCGCTCGACGGAAGCACTTCAATGGCGGGCACTGAAGGTTGCACGGCTTCATTTGAAGCGGGCGGCACTGTTTGTGGGTCAACGACGTAGTGACGGTTGAAGCAATAGCCTCTTCGAGGGACCGTCATCAAAATCTCGTGATCTCGACTGTCGTTCAAAATGTTTCTAAGTGAGAAAACGGCCTGATTCAAACTGCCGGAAGCGACGACGCGGTCGTTCCAGGTGTAATCGATTATCTCCTCACGGCTTTTTGTCTGGCCGGGTTCCGTTAGCAGCAGGTCCAGCAGGCGCGATTCCGCTCTACCTATCGTGGTGCTTTGAACATCTCCATGGGGTGTCGTAATGGAAAGCAAGGCGGTGTCTGGGTCGAAAAGGGTCATTGCCCCGTTTTTCAACTTGAAGGCGTAACGCATGGGAATCCTTCGTTCAGGTGGATCTGGCTGGGTATCAAAGTCGGTTTTGATGGGCTGGATTTGACGTAATACATTTGTGTCGGAGGGGATGAGCGGCTACGAGCGGGCATGCGCGGAAGGTGCAGAGAGAGCCACTAGACAATGCTGAAATAGCCTATCAAAAATCTCACTGGAATCAAGCAAGGGTAATCCACGGGGTATCAATCGAGGTCAATGATGATGCTCGGTACGAATAATGTGCGCTATCCGAAAACTGCAAGGCAGGGTTTGAGACTGGCTTCCATCAAGCGCGCACAAGCTTGTGGCCTGGCAGTAGTGATTCCCATTTACTGAGGCGATATTTTTTGCGACCCGCAACAAACTGAGCCCCGGCATTTTGAGTGAGGTGCAGGCTGGGGCAGAGGATAAGGACAGTTAAGTTACTTCAGAGACTGGGTGAACTTGATAGGGTGATTGCATGAAGGGGTAATTATTAATTATATAGTTACATTAATTAAGTTGTTCGGGCGCAAGTAGCAGGATCAAGGCAAAACGTTATAGCCGCGCTGTTGCAGGCAACTGCTGTATACCGAGTTGTTGGCGGCGATGGTTTGCTCGGTGGTCCCAAGGTTCTGTCGGCGTTCCTGACGTTGTCTTGATGCCCCGACCACTGCGCCGGCTGCTGCCGCGCTGTGCGCACGGTTCTGGCGATAATCTTGTTTGATATCGTCGTCGATCTGGTCATAAACGTTGTCATGTTGCCGGCCCCGAACTTCCGCTGCAGCCGCCCCGGCTACCGCGGCGGTGGTAGCGCCCTTTATCCGCCCACCAGATGGCACTGTGTTTTGCGTCGGGAATTGGGCATTGGCCTGTGATTGGCAGGCGCTGGTGTCTTGAGAAATCATTTGGGATGTCTGGCCTTTGAGTGGAACCAGTGTCACCGCCCACGCACTAGAGCTGGTGAGCAATACAATGGCCGATAAGGTCAAGGTCAGTCGTTTCATCAAGTCGGACTCTTGTTAGAGATCGTTACGTGGCTTAACGGATTGTTCAGGGAGGCGCAGCTAAAACCCCATGCCTGTCTGCATCGTGATGCGCTCCATGACAATGGGTGGCAGACAATTCGACATTTGCAATGGGGTATGGCGCGGTTATTACTGCTTGGAAAGGAGCGTCTGCATGTCGTTCGTCATGCTTTTGAGGGCGGCCTTGAAGTCATTGGCGGCGATTGGCTGGCTGGCGTTTTTCAAGGTCTCGCCGAATACCTTGCGTACCGCCTTGGCGACCGGCAAACCGGTTTTGGCATCCATCAGTTCGGCTTCGAGGTACAGTTCGGCCGTTTGATCGCGATGACCGGTGGCTGCTTGTGTTGCACCGACAATCGCGGCGATCGGCACGGCTTCATACCAATGCATGCCCTCGTTGGTGGCGCTGACCTCGGTGATCGCTGCATTCAGGATCAATGTCCGCGAAGCGGCGGGTGCTTGCTGTGCATTGGAGACGATCGTGTAGGAGGGGGCAAAGGCGCTCCTGACACTGTTGCTGGCCATGGTCTGGACGTCTTGCAGGGTTTGCAAGTTGACGCGGTCGGTCGGTTTTGGCGCCGGGTACAGCTCTACCTGCTTGAACACGACAGTGGAATAAGCATGAGGATCAAACCCTGGTTTCACCCAACGCAACACCTTCTGTTCACTCGGCGTGGTGTGTTCTTCCAGTCCCTGGTAATTGGCCAGGAAGCCCGAATATTGCTCCTGCTGCGCCACCTTCGAGACACAGCCGACCTGAAACACGCAGCTCAAAGCAATACCCACAATCCATCTATTCGACATGCTCATGTGTTCTGTTCTCAAGTAATGAAAGTTGTCATTCAGTTTCCGACCTGGTCCCAGGTGCTGGCTGGGGCGGATGCTGCCCGCAGTGGTGGGAAAATCCGAATCAATAACCCTCAAAAACTATTAAATTACCCCGCCAGTACGTATCCGATCCTGGGCCTCTTATGGACGGCGGCTATGTGAACAGAACGTTTCAATCTGTGAGCAATCCCTGATCGCAATGGCGACAGCGCAGCGTTACCGTATGATGTCCATCAACAGCTGCTGACCCGCAAATCTCCCGTTGCGCGATGCCGTGCATCCGCCACAGGCCTTGGATATCTCGCAACACTGGGCCCCTGTCACGAAATGAAAAGCCATTGTCGTCTGATGAGAAGCGGCTCCAGGGGCGGCATCCTACAGTCCAATCAGCGCAATTCGACGCACCCAACATTGCAGATTGGAGAATAAGAAATCATGGCCAAAGCCGTTCGCTTTTACGAAACCGGTGGTCCCGAAGTCCTTCGTTATGAAGACGTCGAAGTAGGCGATCCTGGTCCTGGCCAGGTTCGTCTTCGTCATGTAGCGGTCGGCCTGAACTATGCCGACACCTACTTCCGCAATGGCACCTACCCGATCCCTATGCCAAACGGCATGGGCGTTGAGGCTTCCGGTGTGGTCCAGGCCATCGGTGAAGGCGTGACCAACGTTCAAGTAGGTGATCGCGTCACCTATACCGGTTTTCTCAACACCTTGGGTGCCTACAGCACCGAGCGTCTGATCTCGGCTGCGCCGTTGATCAAGTTGCCGGAAACCATCAGCTTCGAAACGGCCGCGGCCATGACCATGCGTGGTCTGACCTCGTCGTACCTGATGCGCCGCATCTACGACTTCAAGGCCGGTGACACCATTTTGCTGCACGCCGCCGCGGGTGGTGTGGGCCTGATCGTTTCGCAGTGGGCCAAGCTGCTCGGCGTGAACGTCATCGGTACCGTGTCCACCGAAGCCAAGGGTGAAATTGCCCTGGCCCATGGTTGCAGCCACGTCATCAATTACAGCCATGAAGACGTTGCCCAGCGCGTTCGCGAGATGACGGACGGCGTGGGTGTCAACGTTGTGTTCGACAGCGTTGGCAAGAACACCTTCATGGGTTCCCTGGATTCGCTCAAGCGTCGCGGCTTGATGGTGTGCGTCGGCACTGCGTCCGGCCCGATCCCGGCCTTCGACCCGGTACTGCTGGCAATGAAGGGTTCGCTGTTCCTGACCCGTCCGGCCCTGGCCGACTACATCGCAGACCCGGCGGAAAAAGCCGACCTGGCCGGCGAGTTGTTCGACCATGTCGGCAGCGGTCGGATCAAGATCGAAATCAATCAGCACTATGCCTTGCAAGACGCTGTCCAGGCGCATCGCGACCTAGAGTCACGCAAGACTACTGGCTCTTCGATTTTCATCGTTTAAGGAGCGGCCAGTCATGAAAGTCGAACAATTGACCTACAACATCGGCGCCGAACTGATCGGCGTCAACCTCGCCGACGCGGTGCATGACGACGGTCTGTTTGCCGAGATTCGTGCCCAGTTAGTCAAGCATCGGGTGGTGTTCCTGCGTGATCAGGACATCAGCCGCGCTGATCACGTGGCTTTCGCCCGTCGTTTCGGCGAGCTTGAGGATCATCCGGTGGCCGGCAGTGACCCGGATCATCCAGGGTTGGTACGCATCTACAAGAATCCGGACCAGCCAATGGACCGCTACGAGAACGCCTGGCACACCGACGCCACTTGGCGCGACGCCCCACCGATGGGCTGTGTGCTGCGTTGCGTAGAGTGCCCGCCCGTGGGCGGCGACACCATGTGGACCAACATGGTCCAGGCCTATGCGAACTTGCCTGAAGACGTAAAGGTGAAGATCGCCGATCTGCGTGCCCGCCACAGCATCGAAGCGAGCTTCGGTGCGGCCATGCCGATCGAGAAACGTCTGGCGCTAAAGGCGATGTACCCGGATGCCGAGCACCCGGTGGTGCGTACTCACCCGGAAACCGGTGAAAAGGTGCTGTTCGTCAACGCCTTCACCACCCACTTCAGCAACTACCACACCCCTGACCGGGTGCGTTTCGGCCAGGACGCAAACCCTGGTGCGGGCGAGTTGCTGCGCTACCTGATCAGCCAGGCGTACATCCCTGAGTATCAAGTGCGCTGGCGCTGGAAACCAAACAGCATCGCGATCTGGGACAACCGCAGTACCCAGCATTACGCGGTCATGGATTACCCGCCGTGCCATCGCAAGATGGAACGTGCCGGGATTATCGGTGACAAGACGTTCTGATCGAACCCCTGTATTAGCACTCGTAGAGTCGCCTGCCAGGCATGACCGGCAGGCGGACAACCATAAAAATTGGAGTAACTCATGCAATTCTTCGACGATTCCCTGCACCCGGAAAACATGGAAAAAGTGGTCATCACCGTGGCCCCGTACGGCCCTGAGTGGATGCCGGAAGATTTCCCGGAAGACATCCCGCTGACCATGGACGAGCAAGTCCAGAAAGCGGTCGAGTGCTATGAAGCCGGCGCCACGGTTCTGCACCTGCACGTGCGTGAACTGGACGGCAAGGGTTCCAAGCGTCTGTCCAAGTTCAACGAATTGATTGGCGGCGTGCGTGAAGCAGTGCCGGACATGATTATCCAGGTCGGCGGTTCGATTTCCTTCGCCCCTGAAAGCGATGGTGAAGCCGCGCTGTGGTTGTCCGACGATACCCGCCACATGCTGGCCGAGCTGACGCCAAAACCGGATCAGGTCACGGTGGCGATCAACACCACCCAGATGAACATCATGGAACTGCTGTATCCGGAATACCTGGAAGGCACTTCCCTGGCCAACCCTGCCTATCAGGCTGCCTACAGCGAAATGACCGTACCGGCCGGCCCGGCCTGGGTTATCGAGCACCTTAAGCGTCTGATGGACAATGACATCCAGCCGCACTTCCAGCTGACCGGCATGCACGCTTTGGAAACTCTGCAGCGTATGGTGCGCAAGGGTCTGTACAAAGGTCCATTGAACCTGACCTGGATCGGAATCGGTGGCGGTTTCGACGGTCCTAATCCGTTCAACTTCTTCAACTTCATCCACCGCGTACCAGACGGCTGCACCCTGACGTCCGAGTCGCTGCTCAAGAACGTGCTGCCGTTCAACACCATGGCGATGGCCATGGGTATGCACCCGCGTGTGGGCAATGAAGACACCATCATTGATCACAAGGGCGACCGTTTCGGTTCGGTTGCACAGATCCAGCAAACCGTGCGCATCGCTCACGAGCTGGGTCGCGAAATCGCCACCGGCAAAGAAGCCCGCGCGATTTATCGCATTGGTGAGAAGTACGAAACTATCGAAGAAACCCTGTTGGCCAACGGCATGGCCCCCAACCGCAAGGCTGGGCAGAAAGGTGTGCCGCAACGCGGCTGACCGGCAGCGAGGGCGGGAGGTCGATGACCTCTCGCTCGCTGTTTAGCAATTCGCTCGATAACAACAATAAAGCAAAGTTTCGAGGAGGCTGCATGGCCTTTCACCCAATCGCCGCTGACGATGATGACTCCAATGGTGTCAGTGTTGCGCGCAAATATGCCTGGATCGTCTTCGCACTGACGTTCGGTTTGTTGATTTCCGATTACATGTCCCGCCAAGTGCTGAACGCAGTATTTCCGTTGCTCAAGGGCGAGTGGGCCCTGACTGACAGCCAACTCGGTTTGCTCAGCGGCATCGTGGCGTTGATGGTCGGCTTGCTGACCTTTCCATTGTCATTGATGGCTGACCGCTTCGGTCGGGTTAAAAGTCTGGCGCTGATGGCGCTGTTGTGGAGTATCGCCACGCTGGGCTGCGCATTGGCGCAGGACTACCAGCAAATGTTTATTGCCCGCTTCATGGTGGGTGTCGGTGAGGCTGCCTATGGCAGCGTCGGTATTGCCGTGGTGATTTCGGTGTTTCCGAAACACATGCGTGCAACGCTGGCCAGTGCCTTTATGGCCGGCGGTATGTTTGGCTCGGTTTTGGGCATGGCCTTGGGCGGTGCTATTGCGGCCAAGCTCGGCTGGCGCTGGTCGTTTGCCGGCATGGCCCTGTTTGGTCTGGTGCTGGCGGTGTTGTACCCGATCATTGTCAAGGAAGCACGCATTGCGCCTCAGCGTGCGGCGCAGGCCGGCAAAAAAGTCAGCGCGGCGGTCAAGCGTCCATTGCGCACATTGTGCTCCAGCCCTTCGGTGATTGCGGCTTACATCGGCAGTGGTTTGCAACTGTTCGTTGGCGGCACCGTGATCGTGTGGATGCCAAGCTACCTCAATCGCTATTACGAGATGGCGCCGGGCAAGGCTGGCGGTGTTGCGGCGATCATCGTCCTGTGCAGCGGCGCCGGGATGATCCTGTGCGGCATGCTCAGCGATCGCATGTGTCGTCAATCGGCCGAGCGCAAGGTCGCGCTGGCCATCGCTTATTGCCTGGGCAGTTGCCTGCTGCTTTCGGCGGCGTTCGCCTTGCCGCCAGGACCTGCGCAATTGCTGTTGATTTGCCTGGGTATGTTGATTGCCGCCGGCACCACCGGACCTGCCGGGGCGATGGTAGCCAACCTGACTCACTATTCGGTGCACGGTACGGCGTTTGCCACGCTGACCCTGGCCAACAACTTGCTCGGCCTGGCGCCTGGCCCGTTCATTACCGGCAAGGTGTCCGACATGATCGGCTTGCAGGCGGCCTTCCAGCTAGTACCGCTGGTGAGTATTGCGGCAGCGGCGGTGTTCTTTTTTGCCAAGTGCCATTACCACAAGGATATCGCCCGGCTGGCGGGTGAGAGTGTCAACGATTCGGTCAGTAAAGCTGTAGAGGTGAAGGTGTGAGTGGTCGTTTGCGTATCGATGTGTTTTTCGATTTTATCTGCCCCTGGTGCTTGATCGGAAAACGCCAACTGGAGCGCGCTCTGGAGTTGCTGCGCTCGCAGCAACCGGATGTGCTGGTGACCACGGTGTGGCATGGGGTGCAGTTGCTCCCGCACCTGCCGGTACAGGGCGAACCGTTCGCCGAGTTCTACCTCAACCGTCTGGGCAGTGCCGAAGCGGTGGCGATGCGTCAGGGCCAGGTGCAGCGGGCCGCACAGGCGGTAGGGGTGGCCATCGACTTGAGTCGCATTGCCACGATGCCTAATACCGCTGATGCCCATCGCCTGTTGGCGCACGCCAACTCACGAGGCAGTTCGGCTCAGCGCGATCTGTTGCTTGAGCGACTGTTCGCGGCGTACTTCCAGAACGGCGAGGACCTGGGTAGCCGCGAGACCTTGATCGCCATCGCCCAATCGTGCGGTTATGACGCTGATGCGGTGAGGGATTACTTGAAAGACGAATCCGGTCCGTTTGTCGGTAACGAGATAGGGGCCTCCAGCGGCGTGCCAAGTTTTCAGTTTGACGGCCAATTAACGATGACCGGCGCGCAGCCTGCCGAGGTGCTGCTGGGCACTATGTACGAAGCCTTGGAGCGCCAGCGCGTGCGGTCCTCGTCATGACGCGTCGTGTCCCCGTGCCCACGGGAAAACTCCCGCAGGCGGGCGGTCGTGCACTGTTTGAGTTCGAGAACAAAAGCCTGGCGTTGTTCAACGTCGAGGGCGAGTTGTTTGCCATCGATGACAGTTGTCCGCATCAGGGCGCCTCGCTCTGTGGCGGGCGTCTTGAGGGTCGGGTGATTCAATGCTGCGCTCATGGTCTGCGGTTCGATCTGCGCAGCGGCTACTTGCTCAATTCCACCCAGCTCAAGGTCATCAACTACCCGGTCGAAGTTGTCGACGACCAGGCCTTTATCGTTATTGCTTCTGAGGAGTCCGCGCCATGAGCGCCATCGCTCTTTCCCGTATCCATAGCCGAACACGCGAACTGGCACCGGGATTTATCGTCAGTCTGATCGTGGCGGCAGCCGCTACTTTTTTGTCCGAGCACTACAAAGCGCCGGTGATGCTGTTTGCCTTGCTGCTGGGCATGGCCCTGAACTTCCTGGCGGGAGAGGGTGTCTGCAAGGCCGGCATCGAATTTACCGCGCGCACCGTGTTGCGCATCGGCGTGGCCCTGCTGGGTATGCGTATCACCCTTGAGCAGATTGCCGCGCTGGGCTGGAAGCCGGTAGTGCTGGTGGTGACTCTGGTGGTGGTGACCATTGGCGTTTCGGTGATCGCGGCCAAGCTGCTGGGTTTCCAGCGTTTGTTCGGCATGCTCACCGGTGGCGCGACGGCGATCTGCGGCGCTTCCGCTGCTTTGGCGCTGGCTGCGGCATTGCCTAATCATCCGCAGAAAGAACGCGCCACACTGTTTACCGTCATTGGTGTGTCGGCGCTGTCGACCATGGCAATGATCGTTTATCCAATGATTGCCAACTGGTTTTCATTGTCACCGCAAATGGCGGGAATATTCCTCGGCGCCACCATCCACGATGTGGCCCAAGTGGTTGGTGCCGGTTACAGCATGTCGACCGAAACGGGCGACACGGCCACAGTGGTCAAGCTTATGCGGGTCGCAATGCTCCTGCCGGTGATCGTCTGTGCGGCCATGGTGACGCGTATGCAAGGCGTCGAGACCGGAGGCAAGCGACCGCCTCTGCTGCCGTGGTTCGCCGTCGGTTTTCTGCTGCTGGCGTGCATCAACAGCACAGGCTGGGTGGTGCCAGCGGTGCAAGGCACGGTCAATGAACTGTCGCGCTGGTGCCTGGTGGTGTCCATCAGTGCCCTGGGCATGAAGACTCAACTCAAGGAACTGGCCTCCGTAGGCATCAAGCCCATCCTCCTGATGGTGGGGGAGACGGTGTTCCTCGTCGTCCTGGTCCTGCTGATGCTGCGCTGGATGTTCTAAGCCGGACCTGAATCCGTTTACAGCAGGGCCGCATTGCGTTTGACTCCTCAGCGCTTTGCGGGCCTCGGTCGGTGTCACAAACACCGGCTTTTTGCGGCGACTGTACAAGCAGTCGCCGTTTTTTATGTTTCGGATTCTGAACCAAAGTCACGACTTGAAGGATGCCTCCCGGCGCCAGCCCCATATTCAGGGTTGCGCTCGGGTGGGCGGTACATTCAGGGGGGGAGGGTGCTGGTACGGCTCGCTCAGTATTCCTTGGCGTCGGAGAGCGGTTTTGAGGGCGTTTGCTTTTGTGCGCGCCAAGTGGCGGGTGGCATGCCGAACTGGGTGATGAACCAGCGTGTGAAGGAGCTCGCCATGGAATACCCGAGCATGTCGGCGATGCGCCCCAGCGAATAATTCGGATTCTCCAGATAACGCAGGACCAGATCGCGGCGCACGTCGTTGATCAGGTCGTTGAAGGCGCAGCCGTCATCTTTGAGGCGACGTTGCAGCGTTCGTACGTTCATGCCCTGGGTCTGGGCGATCTGCTCAATGGTGGCGCGCCCCATGGGCAGCAGCACATAAATGGCCTTGCGCACCTCGAACAGCAACGACGGCCCTTCATCACTCAGCAGCGAGTCGAGGTAACCCTGAGCGTAACGAGCCATGGCCGGGTCGGCGTGGGGGTTGGTCGCGTCCAGACTGGTATTGGGGCAGACAATGCCGTTGAACTCGCTGCCGAACTCCAGCGTGCAGCCGAACAGGCGGCGATGCAATTGCAGGTTGTCCGGCGGCTGGTGGGTGAAATTGACGCTGTAGGGGCTCCAGTGTGCACCGAGCAAAGCCGCGCACAAACGGAACATCACGCCGATGGCCAGTTCGTTGGCTTGCCGGGAGGCCATGGGCGTGTCGGTCACCACCTCTTCGCGAATGATCACCATTTTGCCGGCCTCTTCAATGAAGATGGCCAGCGAATCATTCATCAAGTGACGGTAATGCGCGATGACCTCAAAGGCCTCTCGCAGCGTACGCTGGTGAGTGAGCAACAAACTGACCACCCCGAAGTCCGAGAGGTGGCGCGACTCGGCCATGCTCAGGCCGAAGCTCTGGCAGCCACTGGCGACGGCTGAATCTTCCAGCACACGCACGGCCGAATCGATGGGAATCCGATGTTCCGGTGCTAATAACTGAGCCCTGCTCAAGCCGTTGGCTTCCAGTACATCGCGCGGGTTAAATCCCAGGTACTGGGTGACCTCCAGGTAGTTGGTCAAGACAGCTGCGCGAACAAGCTTGGTCATGCGTGGGTCTTCCCTGGGCCGGTTGAGGTGGAAATGAGCGTGGCGACTATATCCAGCACGTCATGAAATGGAAAGTTTGTTGCGTAAGCGCCGGCGTGCGCCCTGTGGTGACTCTAATTGCCCCGTCTCATCGAGATAAAACCGCTCACGTATTGATTACAGTGGCCTTGGGCAAACCCGTTGTGATTTTCGACCAGCGGGCACCTCATGTCGGCGCCGTGAAATTTGTCATGAAAAGAAAAGTGGCTGACGTCCAATGAAAAGCGTTGGGGGTGGGGGAACTTTAATGTCAACACAACAAAAATCGCTGACCAACGAGTCAGTCGAGTCATCGAGAAAGCGTAGGTGCTGACGTGGACAAACTGAATACTGTTGCAACCGTTTTGATCGTGCCGGGCCTGCGTGAGCATGTGGCCGAGCATTGGCAGACATTGCTTGAAGCCAGACTCTGCAAAGTACGCAGCGTTCCGCCGCTGGAAACCGACAAGCTCGACTGCGCTGCACGGGTTCGTGCGATCCAGCACGAACTGGAGCAGATCGAAGGGCCGGTGATTCTGGTCGCCCACAGTGCCGGTGTTCTGATGGTCGCGCACTGGGCAGCGTTGCACAGTCGTCCGATCAAGGGCGCTCTGCTGGCCGCGCCACCCGACCTCGAGGCTACCTGGCCGCAAGGCTACCCCACTTCTGAATCTCTGCGGGCCCATGGCTGGGATCCGCTACCCAAAGGTACGTTGCCGTTCCCAAGCCTGGTGGCCGGCAGCACCAATGATCACCTTGCCAGTCTGGACGCCGTCACTCGCATGGCTCAAGGCTGGGGTGCCGAACTGCGCAATTTTGGCGCAGTAGGCCATCTCAATCCAGCTGCAGGATTTGGCCACTGGCCAGAAGCGGAAGCGCTCATCCTGGAATTGGATCAGTAGTTCAGGCGCCGACTTGGCTGTAAGCCAACCGGCATTTGCCCTCACTCCTGAGAAGCGCAAGTCCCTGGTACAAGGGAATGCGTGAGGGCTGCTGCGCTTAAAACAAATACAAAAGGCGGAGAAACAACGCAATGCACAACAATAAGAATCAAGGCTTCACGGTTTCGCGTTACACCTTGCTGGCTTCGGCCATCCTGGCGGCTTCCATGCCGACCGCCCAGGCGGTTGAACTGGATACGGGCAACCCGGACTGGACCGCGCGTATCGATAACACCATCAAGTACAACTACGGTGTGCGCACCGAAAGTGCTGACAAGCGCATGTTGGGAACGCCAAACAACAACGATGGCGATTACAACTTCCGCAAGTCCGGCACCAACATCACCAACCGTGTCGACCTGCTGACCGAAATGGACGTGGTCTACAAAAACGCCATGGGCTTTCGCGTCAGTGCCGCCAGCTGGTACGACAAGGCGTATGCCAACACCGGCTCCAACTCCAACCCGTTCGTGAACGGCAATGACTCACGCTCCGGCCTGGTCGCCAACGATCCACGTCTGGCCGGCGTCACCAACGACAACGTCGGTTTTGGCAGCCCGCACCTGAGCAACTACGCTCAGCGTTATTACAGCGGTCCGTCTGGCGAAATTCTCGATGCGTTCGTGTTCTACAGCACCGAAGTGGGCGAAGAATCTCTGTTCAGCGCCAAGGCCGGTCAGCACAACGTGTTCTGGGGCGAGACCATTCTCAACCCGGTGCACTCGATCAGCTACGGCCAGTCCGGCCTCGACCTGGCCAAACTGGCTGCATCGCCGGGCACGGAAGCCAAGGAGCTGTTCGTTCCGCGTAACCAGTTGTCGATGTCGTTCACCGTCAACCCCGAGTTGACCGTGGGTGCCCAGTACTTCCTGGATTGGGACGCCGCTCGCCTGCCGGAAGCGGGCACCTACTACGGTGGTTCCGACCTGGTGGGCTTCGGTGCGAAATCGTTTCTGTTGGGCAACACCAACGCCGTGGTTCCGGGCAGCCCGCTGGGTTGTGGTCTGGCACCGTGCAATGGGTTGACCAACGTGCGTCGCGGCAATGACCTGGAACCGCACAGCAGCGGTGACTGGGGCGTGATGGCCAAGTGGTCCCCGGCCTGGCTGGACGGGACGCTCGGCGTCTACTACCGCGAAACCTCGGAAATCCTGCCGCAAGCCTGGCTGGATGCCAGAGGCCTGAGCTCGGCCAACCCGAACGGCACTCGGCCAGCCGGGCAAGTGCCGGCAGTGGTCAACACGCTCAACTCGTTGAGCACCGCCACCTATCAACTGGCCTATGCCGACAACATCAAGATTGCCGGTCTGAGCCTGTCCAAGGATGTCGGCGGTATCAGTGTGGGTTCGGACCTGAACATCCGTCACAACATGCCGCTGGCCAGTATCCCGGCCATCGTCAGCACCAACAGCCCGTTGGGCCTGGGCCAGGGCCTCGGCCTGTTGCCGGCGCGCACCGCTTCCACCGGTGTGATCTACGACACCCCGAGCCGCGGCGACAGCATGAGCGCTACCGGCGACACCTTGCACTGGACCCTTAACGGTCTGATGACCATTCCGAAAATGCCGGTGTTCGATTCGGCAACGGTGCTGGCCGAGCTGTACTACAGCAACCTGCTCCAGCTCGATGACAAGAACGAAGCGCTCTACAAAGGCAAAGGCACCTATCGCGGCATCGACCAGCCGACCCGTGACAACTGGGGCCTGGCGGTCAACTTCACTCCGACCTGGTACCAGGTGTTCCCGGGTGTCGACCTCAACGCACCGATGTCCGTCAACGTCGGCCTGGACGGCGTGTCACCGGTGACCGGTGGCGGTGCCAAGGATACCGGCAACTACGCCGTCGGCCTCGGTGCCGTGGTGTACAACAAATACTTTGTCGACCTGAAGTACGTGGACTCCTTCGGCCAAACCGACAAGTGCAACACCAGTGGCGTGAGCACCGGTCCGACCGGTGGTGATGGCTCGACGCCGAACGCCTTTAGCGGCAACGAAAACTACGCCTGTTACGCCGGAGGCTACTCGTCCTTCTCCGGTGGTGGCGCAACGACTGAGGACCGTGGCGCTGTTTACCTGACGATGAAAACAACCTTTTGATTCACAACTCTGATTCACCACTGATTTGCTCAATGCAAGCAGGAGAATAACAATATGAAATTTGCACAAACCGTGTTGGCTGCCTCGCTGGCGATGATCGTCGCCGCCCAGGCCCATGCCGCTGTATCGGCTCAAGACGCCGCCAAACTGGGTAGCAACCTGACCCTGGTCGGCGCTGAAAAAGCCGGTAATGCCGATGGCTCCATCCCCGCCTACAATGGTGGTCTGACCACGCCGCCGGCCAGCTTCAAATCCGGTGACAGCATGCGTCCGGATCCGTTTGCCAATGAAAAACCGGTGCTGGTCATCGATGGCAAAAACGTTGATCAGTACAAGGGCCTGCTCAGTGCCACCACGGCGGAACTGGCCAAGCGTTTCCCGACGTTCAAGGTCGAGGTGTACCCGACTCACCGTACCGTCTCGCTGCCTCAAGCGATCCTCGATAACGGCGTGAAAAACGCCACCGGCGCCAAGTCCCTGGAAGGTGGCCTGGCCATCGACAACGTGCTGCCGGGCATACCGTTCCCGATCCCGCAATCGGGTAACGAAGCGATGTGGAACTTCCTGTTGCGTTATCAGGGCGTGAGCATCAGCTCCAAGTACGACTCCTGGAACGTTGACTCCGCCGGTGTTCCAAGCCTGGCGACCACCGGACAGGCGAACATCTCCTATCCGATCTACGAAAACCTGTCTCAGCCGATCAGCAGTGCCGACGTGTACTACCAGATGAAGCTGCAGTACACCGGCCCGGCGCGTCGTGCCGGCGAAGCGGTCATGCTCAAAGACGCCGCCAACCCGCTGCAACAACCACGCCGTGCCTGGCAGTACTTGCCTGGTCAGCGCCGTGTGAAGCTGGCACCGAACCTGGCCTACGACACGCCTAACCCAGGCACCGCCGGCGCCGGTACTTACGACGACGTCTTCGTGTTCAACGGTGCGCTGGATCGCTACGACTGGAAGTTGGTCGGCAAGCAAGAAATGATCGTGCCTTACAACACCTACAAGCTGACCTACGTCCAGGATCCGAAGTCGATCACGACTCCGAACCACCTGGCCCCAGAGTTCGTGCGTTGGGAAAAACACCGTGTATGGGTGGTCGAGGGCAACCTCAAGGCCGGCGCTCGTCACATCTACCAGAAGCGTCGCTTCTACCTTGACGAAGACAGCTGGACCGCTTTGGCCTCGGATCAATATGACGCCCGTGGTCAGCTCTACCGTGGTTCGTTCGCCTTCCTCAGCCAAAGCTATGACAAGCAGGTTCCTGACTCCACTCCGTTCATGATCTATGACCTGGTGGGCGGTTCCTACAACATCAACGGCGTAGTCGGCCCGTACGGCGGCATCAAGTACATCGATCCGCTCTCCAAGGCACAGTGGTCGTCGGAGTCCCTGGCGGGCGCCGGCATTCGCTAAGCAAACCGTAACAAAGCGTCCAACGGTCCACGGCCCACAAGGCCGTGTGACCACGCGCAGATCGGTGCAAGCCGATCGTCGCGGCGACAGTTTTTAACGTCGGGCTGCACGTTGCAGTCCCTGACGCGGTTTTCCCAAGAGGACGCGGTATGGGTTCGTATAAAAAGTACCTGCAATTGGCGTTCGGCGCCGTGCTTGTCTTGTCGCAGGGCGTCACTCAGGCGGCCGGCTATATCGATGTGCTGGATCTGCCCGCCAAAGTCAGTGCGTTGGCAGTCAAAAGTCCGTTGTCCGGCATGACCCGCGCAGGCGACCGATTGGTAGCCGTCGGGCAGCGTGGACACATTCTCTATTCAGATGACAGCGGTAAACACTGGCAGCAAGCAGCTGTGCCAGTGAGTGCCGATCTCAGTGCTGTGAATTTTCCATCGGCCAGGGAAGGCTGGGCGGTCGGCAATGATGGCGTGGTGTTGCACAGCGATGATGCTGGCGTGACCTGGCGCAAGCAATTGGACGGCCGTCAAATCGGTGAGTTACTGGTCAAGCATTATGGTGCGTTGGCGAGTGCCCAACCTGACAACGAAGAATGGTCACGCTGGGCCGACGAAGGCCAGCGACTGGTCGAACAGGGCGCAGACAAACCTTTGCTCGACGTCTGGTTTGCCAATGAGCAGGTCGGCTATGTGGTCGGCGTGTTCAACCTGATTCTGCGCACTGAAGACGGTGGCCAAACCTGGACCCCGTATCAGGACCGCACCGACAACCCGCAAAGCTTTCACCTGAACGCCATCGCCTCCACCGGTGACGGCTTGTACATCGCCGGCGAGCAGGGCCTGTTGCTCAAATGGGATGACGCCAGCCAGCGCTTCGCCGCCTTGCAGACGCCGTACCAGGGCAGTTTCTTCGGCGTGCTGGGCAAGCCGGGTGAAGTGCTCGTCTATGGCTTGCGCGGCAACGTATTGCGCAGCACCGATGGCGGCCAGAATTGGACCGCGCTGGACAGCGGCCTGCGCATCAGCATCACCGCCGGCCTCATCGATGACCGTGGCGACTACCGCCTGTTCACCTTGGGTGGGCAGATGCTGGTCAGCCAGGGCACTGGCGCGCAATTGCACCTGGTTCAGAAACCCGTACCGACACCGGTAGCCGGCGCCGCCGAGGCCTCCGACGGCTCGCTGGTAGTGGGTGGTTTCCGTGGTGCCCTGGCGCTGTCCGTCGATAAGACCTCGAACCCTTAAAGCGAGTACCCAGACATGGGCAACATAAAACAAGAAGCCATGCCGGTGATCCGCGACATGCGTGATTTCGACAGTCGTTCCGGCAACCTGCTGGAGCGGCTGGTGTTCAACTACCGCCCTATATTCATGCTGATGATGGCGCTCGCCACCGTGGTGCTGGGCTTCATGGCGGTCACCCGTCTGGAGCTGCGTCCCAGCTTCGAAAAAATGATTCCGCAGAGCCAGCCGTACATCCAGAACTTCCTGGAAAACCGCGCCTCCCTACGCGGCTTGGGTAACTCGGTGCGCGTGGTGGTGGAAAACACCCAGGGCGACATTTTCGACCCTGAATACCTGGACGTACTCAAGCAGGTCAACGATCAGTTGTTCCTCACCGAGGGCGTCGACCGTGCCTGGATGAAGTCGTTGTGGAGCCCGTCGGTGCGCTGGACCGAAGTCACCGAGGAAGGTTTCCAGGGTGGCTCGGTGATGCCCGACACCTACGAGGGCAAGCCAGAACAAATCGAGCAACTGCGCCAGAACATTTCCCGTGCCGGTATCGTCGGCAGCCTGGTGGCCAGCGATTTCAAATCCAGCATGCTGATCGTGCCGCTGCTGGACAAGGCCTCGGCCACGGGTCAGAGCATCAACTACCACCAGTTCTCGCAGATGCTCGAAGAGCAGTTGCGCGACAAGATTGAATACGCCGGTGACAGTGCCGCGCGCAAGTCCGGTGAAGAAGGCAAGGGCCACTACAAGGTCCGGGTGATCGGTTTCGCCAAATTGATGGGCGATCTCATCGATGGCCTGATTCAGGTGATGATGTTCTTCGGCCTGGCCGTGGTCACCTCGCTGATCATCATTTACGCCTACACCCGTTGCGTTCGCAGCACTTTGCTGGTGGTTGGCTGTTCGCTGATCGCGGTGGTCTGGCAGCTGGGCATCGTCGCCTGGCTGGGCTATGCCATCGACCCGTACTCGGTGCTGGTTCCGTTCCTGATCTTCGCCATCGGCGTGTCCCACGCCGCGCAGAAGATGAACGGCATCATGCAGGACATCGCCCGTGGCACCCACAAACTGATCGCCGCACGCTACACCTTCCGCCGTTTGTTCATTGCCGGCGTCACCGCATTGCTGGCCGACGCCGTTGGGTTTGCCGTGTTGATGCTGATCGACATTCCGGTGATCCAGGACCTGGCGATTACTGCCAGTATCGGTGTCGCGGTATTGATTTTCACCTCGCTGTTGCTGATGCCAGTGGCGCTGTCTTATGTCGGCGTCGGCGCCAAGGCTGCCGAACGCGCCCTGAAGATCGACACCCGCGCCGACCGCCACAAAGGCTTCGGTAAATTGTGGGACGCACTCGACCGCTTCACCACCCGCAAGTGGGCTACCGGAGCAGTACTGGTCGCGCTGTTGATGGGCATCGGCGGCTTCATGGTCAGCCTGAACCTGAAGATCGGCGACCTGGAAAGTGGTGCTCCGGAACTGCGTGCCGATTCGCGCTACAACCGTGACAACGCTTACATCACCGAGCATTACGCGCTGTCCAGCGACCTGTTCGCGGTGATGATCAAGACCGCGCCGGAAGGCTGCCTGAACTACAAGACGCTGGTGCTGGCCGACCGTCTCGCCTGGGAACTGCAACAGAATCCGGGTGTGCGGGCGACGACGTCGCTGGTCAACGCCGTGCGTCAAATCACGGCCGGTACCTACGAGGGCAACCCCAAGCTCAACAGCATCCAGCGTAACCAGGACGTCCTGAACTACGCCGCGCAGCAAGCCTCGGTCAACTCCCCGGAGCTGTTCAACAACAATTGCTCGCTGATGCCGGTGATTGCTTTCCTCAAGGACCACAAGGCCGAGACCCTGGACTCGGTAGTTGCCATCGCCGAAAAGTTTGCCAAGGAAAACAGCACCGAGGATCGTCAGTTCCTGCTGGCTGCCGGTAGCGCCGGTATCGAAGCGGCGACCAACATCGTGGTCCGCGAGGCCAATCACACGATGCTGCTGTATGTCTACGCAGCGGTGACTCTGTTCTGCCTGATCACCTTCCGTAGCTGGCGCGCCACCCTGGTCGCACTGCTGCCACTGGTTCTGACCTCGATCCTCTGCGAAGCCTTGATGGTGGGCATGGGCATCGGCGTGAAAGTGGCAACCTTGCCGGTGATCGCATTGGGGGTCGGGATCGGCGTGGACTACGCGTTGTACCTGCTAAGTGTGCAATTGCACTTCCAGCGCCAAGGGTTATCGCTGTCCGAGTCGTACCGTAACGCGGTGGCGTTCACCGGTCGCGTCGTTGGCCTGGTCGGCATCACCCTGGCGGCAGGCGTGGTCTGCTGGGTCTGGTCGCCGATCAAGTTTCAGGCGGACATGGGCATCCTGCTGACGTTCATGTTCCTGTGGAACATGCTCGGCGCACTGATCCTGATTCCAGCCCTGTCGTACTTCCTGTTGCGCGAAAAATCGCTGGAGACACTTCCAGCTGCGGATGATCTGGGGACGCCAGCCAAAGAAGCCGGCACCTCGCACACTCCGTCTGTTCCTCATGCATTGACTACTCCTGAGTAAGTTCACTATGTCCGAATACAAAGCTCCCTTGCGCGACATGCGCTTCGTCCTCAATGAAGTCTTTGAGGTATCCAGGCTATGGGCCAGTTTGCCTGGCCTGGCCGAGGTCATTGACGAAGAGACGGCTGCCGCGATCCTCGAAGAGGCCGGCAAGATCACGGGTGAAGTGATCGCACCGCTGAACCGCAGTGCCGACGAACAAGGCTGCACTTGGACCAACGGCGCGGTCACCGCGCCAGACGGTTTTGTCGCCGCGTATCAGGCGTTCGCCGAAGGCGGTTGGGTCGGCGTCGGTGGTGATCCGCAGTTTGGTGGCATGGGCATGCCCAAGGCGATTTCGGCTCAGGTCGAAGAGATGGTCAATTCGGCCGGCCTGTCCTTCGGCCTGTACCCGATGCTGACCGCCGGTGCGTGTCTGTCGATCAATGCCCACGCCAGCGAAGAGCTCAAGGAACGTTACCTGCCGAACATGTATGCCGGCACCTGGACCGGTTCGATGTGCCTGACCGAGGCCCATGCCGGCACCGACCTGGGCATGATCCGTACCCGCGCCGAGCCTCAGGCCGACGGCAGCTACAAGGTCAGTGGCAGCAAGATTTTCATCACGGGCGGTGATCACGACCTGACCGAAAACATCATTCACCTGGTACTGGCCCGACTGCCGGACGCACCGGCAGGCCCGAAAGGTATCTCGCTGTTCCTGGTGCCAAAAGTCCTGGTCAACGCTGATGGTTCACTCGGCGAACGCAATTCGCTGTCCTGCGGTTCCATCGAACACAAGATGGGCATCAAGGCATCCGCCACCTGCGTGATGAACTTTGACGGCGCCACTGGCTGGATCGTCGATGCGCCGAACAAGGGCCTGGCGGCGATGTTCACCATGATGAACTACGAGCGTCTGGGCGTAGGCATTCAGGGGCTGTCGCTGGGCGAGCGTTCGTATCAGAACGCCGTCGAATACGCCCGTGACCGTCTGCAAAGCCGTTCGCCAACGGGTGCACAGAACAAGGACAAGGCTGCCGACCCGATCATCGTCCACCCGGACGTGCGGCGCATGTTGTTGACCATGAAAGCCTTGAACGAAGGCGGTCGTGCGTTCTCCAGCTACGTGGCCCTGCAACTGGACACCGCCAAGTACAGCGAAGACGAGGCAACCTGCAAACGAGCGCAAGAGTTGGTGTCGCTGCTGACCCCGGTGGCCAAGGCGTTTCTGACAGACATGGGTCTGGAAACCACCCTCCACGGCCAGATGATTTTCGGCGGCCACGGCTATATCCGCGAGTGGGGCCAGGAGCAACTGGTGCGTGACGTGCGCATCACCCAGATCTACGAAGGCACCAACGGCATCCAGTCGCTGGACCTGGTCGGGCGCAAGATTGTTGGCAGTGGCGGGGCGCTTTACAACCTGTTCGCCTCCGAAATTCGTGACTTCGTCGCCAACGCCAGTGAGGAACTCAACGAGTTCAGCAAGCCGTTGAACGCGGCCGTGGACACCCTCGACGAGTTGACCGCATGGGTGCTGGACCGGGCAAAAACCAACCCGAATGAAATCGGCGCGGCCTCGGTCGAGTACCTGCAAGCCTTCGGCTACGTGGCCTACGCCTACATGTGGGCACTGATGGCCAAGACCGCCGTTGGCAAGCAAGCCGAGGACGAGTTCTACGTCAGCAAACTGGCCACCGCACGCTTCTACTTCGCTCGCTTGCTGCCGCGCATCCATTCATTGAGCGCGTCGGTCAAGGCCGGCAGCGAATGCCTCTACGAGCTGGATGCAACGCAGTTCTGATCCCCATGCCCCCGCGACTCCCGGCACCGCGCCGGGAGCCGTTTGCAAACGTGTGCATTCAGGGGCACTGAGCCAACAATAAAAAGTTTCAGGAACCAGAATCATGATGGCGACAAAAATAATTCCGCCCGCCGAAGGCGCCTATGCTTATCCCTTGCTGATCAAGCAACTGTTGCTGTCCGGTGAGCGCTATGAGCCGGGTCGGGAAATCGTCTATGCCGACAAACTGCGCTACGACTACAAGACGCTCAACAAACGGATTCGCAAACTGGCCAACGCCCTGACGGCCGCCGGCGTAAAAGCCGGTGACACCGTGGCGCTGCTCGACTGGGACAGCAATCGTTACCTGGAATGCTTCTTTGCCGTACCGATGATCGGCGCGGTGCTGCATACGGTGAATATCCGTCTGTCTCCGGATCAAGTGCTCTTCACCATGAACCACGCCGAAGACGATCTGGTGTTGGTGCATGATGATTTCCTGCCTCTGGTCGAACAGATCCAAGGCCAACTCACGACCGTCAAAGGTTTCCTGCAACTGACGGACGACACGGCTACCGAAACATCGTTGCCGGTGTTGGGTGAGTACGAGCACCTGCTGTCCCTGGCGTCAGACCAGTACGAATTCCCCGATTTCGATGAGAACTCGGTCGCCACCCTGTTCTACACCACCGGTACCACCGGCGACCCAAAAGGGGTGTATTTCACGCACCGCCAATTGGTCCTGCACACCTTGAATACGGTCGGCACCCTGGGCGTCTATCAAGGCCAGCCACTGCTGCGTTCCGACGATGTGTACATGCCCATCACGCCGATGTTTCACGTGCATGCCTGGGGTGTGCCGTATGTCGCCACCCTGATGGGGATCAAACAGGTGTACCCGGGCCGCTATGAGCCCAACACCCTGGTCAAGCTTTATCGTGAGGAGAAGGTCACCTTTTCCCATTGCGTACCGACCATTTTGCAGATGATCCTGAACTGCGAAGCCGGGAAACAGACCCGTTTTGAAGGCTGGAAAATGCTGCTGGGCGGCAGCGCTCTGACTCACGGAATCGCCAGCGAAGCCAGTGCCAAAGGCATGGTGGTGCACGCCGGTTATGGCATGTCGGAAACCTGCCCGATTCTGTGCCTGAGTTACCTGCGTGATGACGTGCTTAAACAGCCTATGCAAGAGCAACTGGCTACCCGCATCAAGACCGGCACGCCGGTGCCCATGGTTAACCTGAAAATCGTCGATGCCAGCGGCAACGATGTTGCCCATGACGGTGAGTCCCTGGGCGAAATCGTGGTCCGCGCGCCTTGGCTGACCCAGGGTTATCTGAAGGAGCCGGAAAAGGGCGCCGAGCTCTGGCTTAACGGTTGGATGCACACCGGCGACATGGCTTCGATCGACCCGATGGGTGGCGTCGAAATCAAAGACCGCATCAAAGACGTGATCAAGACGGGCGGCGAGTGGATCAGCTCGCTGGAACTGGAGAGCCTGATCAGCGAACACGCGGCAGTGATGTCCGTCGCAGTCGTCGGCATCGTCGATGAGCAGTGGGGCGAACGTCCCATGGCAATGGTGGTGTGCGAGCCGGGGCAATACCTCGACAAGCAGATACTCGAAGCGCACCTGCTGACGTTTGTCGAGTGTGGGCGCATTAACAAATGGGCAATCCCCAAACAGTTCAAATTCGTCGCCGAGATCCCAAAGACCAGCGTCGGGAAAATCAACAAGAAGCTGATTCGGGAAACCCTGTCGGACTGAAGGTTGAAATCGCCAGGATCCAGCCGGGTTCTAGCCTCCTGAGGTGGAAAAACAAACGTGGCGTGAGGGAAACCTCACGCCACGTTTGCGTTTTGGCCTACCTGTTGATTGTTGAAGCGTTTTTAAGGATTTTCCCTACAGTCATCGCCTACTTCTCTGGCTTCTTTCCTGACTGATCCCCTGCAAAGTCTCGCGCGCCCCATTTTCTGCGCGAGGGATTGCTCATGTTCGACCCGATTTACCACGCCACTGCCAGCCGTTCGGTGCGCTGATGACCCACATCGCCCGCATCGAGCAGGAACTCGACAGTTTCCCGGAGACGCTGACGCTTTACCGCGAACAGCTGAAGCGTTGGTTTAACCAGAAGGCGGACCAGGCCAGCCGTGCGGCTGATATGCCGTCGCTGATGGGCATGGAGCGGCTGATAAAACTCGGGAGTACGACGACTGCGGTCAGCAGTGGCGACGATGGGTTTTTCTCCAGTGTTGCGCAGTGTCCGGACGGCGGAATTCTGGAGATCGAGAGCAAGTTCGAATCGGTTTATGACATTCCGTTGGGGAATATTTCGGTTGATGTGATCGCCATGGATGGCGGCGAGACCACACCGGTCAAGCTTGATGAAAACGGTAAAGGGCAGTTCGTAGGGACACCCGGCAAGTTCTACCGGGTTCATGTTCAGAGCGAAGTCACGCCGGCTCAAATCGAGGACCTTTTTTTCTCTTATGACGGCCTGACCAAAGAACTGGACGGCTGGCTGCGCTGTGAGTGGGCCGGGTTTAAACCGCAGTGGTCGCAGTCGACCTTTGTGGCCGCCGGGAACGGATTGCTGGCGGGAAGCTGGAAGGCGATTGTGGGTGTTTGGGACAGCATCAGCCTGCTTTCCGACATTCTCCAGAATCCCCGTAAGTTCGTTGGAAGGTTGGGCAGTGGTGCCGAGCAATTGGCAACGCTGGCAAAAGATTTTCCGGCAACGATGGCAAAAGTCCAGCTGCTGGTCAGTGACGAAGCGGCACTCTGTTTACTGCTGCGCACCGCCAGCCTCTGGCTGGACATGCTGCCAGCCAG